>JARIAV010000230.1 GCA_029257685.1 Butyricicoccus sp. | reverse complement strand
ACACCCTTTCGGCGGCACCAAGGTCGATCTGATGGAGAGGGATGGGGAGGATTCCAAAGGGCAGAGGAAACCGCAAGGTTTCCAGCTCTTTGGCCGCCGTCGCGCGGCCGCGACACGTTACTTTTTGCTTCTAAGCAAATTCTTTTAGCAGAAAGGAAAACCAGACGGATTTCCAAACCCTCTGCAGTTTGTGTGGGCAGAAACGCCGCCGTCGCGCGGCCGCGACACGTTACTCTTTGCTTCCAAGCAAAATTTACTTAGCAGAAAAGAAAATTCTACGGATTTCCAAAACATTTCCCTTTGCTTTGAAGCAAATCTTTCTTAGCAGAAAGGAAAATCCAACGGACGTTCCAACCCCCTTTCCCTTTGCTTTCCAAAGCAAAAGAAGCATACAAGGAATGAAAAACCTGTGGTTTTCCAAACCCCCCTCAGTTTGTGGAAACATAAATTTCAACCACTTGCACGAAATAACCGAACAGGCTATAATAGTAAGATAAGACCAAACAGCAGTACGCCATCTGGCTCATGCTGTTCATTTTTTTCCGGAGGTTTCCATGAGCCTGATTTCCCTTTTGATGCCCGAGGGTGACCTGCGTGTCATCCGCTCCGAGCTTGCCGAAAAACTGACACGCTGCGGTGACGGCGACGCTGCACTCCTTTATTTATATATGACCTGCAAGGGCAAAGCCTTTCAGGAACAGCAGGCCCTGCGCGACCTCAACTTTGACAAGAACCGCTACGAACGCGCCTGCTTTACCCTCACCAATCTGACCATCGCCCAATCTCCTACCGCCACCGAGCTGACCCCATCTGCTCCCCCGCGCTACACCGCTGCCGAGCTGCGCGATGCACGCAGCGGCGACCATAAATTCCAAGCTGTCTGCGATGCCGCCGAGGGGATCCTGAACCGCACCCTGACAGACTCTCTCCTGCGCACCCTTTATACGGTCTATGACCATATCCACCTGCCAGCAGAGGTCATCATCGAACTTCTGAGCTACCTCAAACGCAGCAAAGGCACGGTACGCGGACGCGATATCGAACACGAAGCCTGTGTCTGGTCGGACAAGGGCATCCTGACCACCCAAGAGGCCCAGCGTTACCTCTCCGCACTGGATGCCGAAAAACCCCTGCGTGATGCATTCTATCAGGTGTTCGGCATCATGGGCCGCCAACCCACCGCCGCCGAAAACGCCCTCATCCGCCTGTGTCTGGACAAAAAATTCACCCCCGATGCCGCCGAACTCGCCCTTTCCCGTATGCAGCGGCAGATCGGCTCCTTTTCTGCCAGCTATGTGCGCAAGATGCTCACCGCATGGGACGAAAAAGGCGCACATACCGTATCCGAGATCACCGCCCTTGAGCCGGAGATCTCTCCCAACAAAAAATCAGGCGCGATCCATCAGCCGCCATTCGGCGCACCCACAAACTCACAGACGCTTCCGCCCGAGGATGCACCGCTCGCAGACTGGGAGAAACAATGGCTGGAAGAAGTCAAACGCCGCCGCGCGCGCCAATCGGAGGAATGATCCATGCACTTTGATCGAGAAATCTTATCTGCCGTCCTGCGTGATATGGACGCTGAAAAATCCGCACGCACCGAACGCTTCGCCAGCCGCCGCGCAGACATCTACCAAAAGATCCCCCGGATCTGTGAGATCGACCGCGCACTGTCCAACACCGCTGCCGCCGTACTCCATGCCGCCCTCCAAAACGGCACCGATCCCACCGCTGCCATCGAAGCCCTGCGCACCCAAAACCTCAGCTTGCAGGCGGAACGCCGCCAGCTGCTCGTTCAGTTCGGCTATCCGGCTGACTATCTGGACGAAGTGCCCCTCTGCGCGAAATGCAGCGACACCGGATACTATGGCACCCAGCCCTGCGACTGTCTCAAAAAGCGTTATACCCATCACCTGACGGAAGTGCTCTCCACCACCCTGCCCATTCAGGAGCAGAACTTCGAGCAGTTCCGTCTCGATTACTATGACCCCACATACAGTGCCCGTCTCGGGCTATCTGCACGGGATAACATGAAGATGAATCGCAATACCTGCCGCGAGTATGCAGACACCTTCTCGCAGAGATCCCCGAACCTGCTGCTCTATGGCTCCACCGGACTGGGCAAGACCTTCCTGTCCTCCTGTATCGCCAAGGTCGTTTCCGAGCACGGCTTCTCCGTTGCCTATGAGACTGCCATCCGCATCTTCTCCAGCTATGAGAGCGTCAAGTTCAACAGCACGGATGCAGAGGAAGCCGCACGCCGTATCCGCAAATATGAACAGTCCGATCTGCTCATCATCGATGACCTCGGCACGGAAATGAGCACCGGATTCACGACCTCCGCCTTATATGGTCTGCTCGTCGAACGTCTCATGCGGCACCGCCCCATGATCGTCAACACCAATCTGCTCCCTGTGGATTTCGAGGGACGCTATTCCCCCGCTATCGCTTCCCGTCTGACCGGCGATTTTATCCCCCTGCGCTTCTTTGGCGACGATATCCGCATCATTAAGCATAAAGACGGGCACTCGTAAAAGAATGTTCATACTTCTACCATAAGGGATACAAAAGGTTCACAGGTCGTTCAAAATCTGTTCACACACACGGACGGCTTCTGGGGTATACTAAGTACATCAGAAAGGAACACCGCAAAATCCTTCTGATAAGAGAAATGCCATCATTCTTTCAAATGTTTCTTTACCCCCCTACTTTTTTACCCCCTTTATTTTGTGAGACACGAAGAAAGCCCACGTTCTGTGGGCTTTCTTCATTTTTTCCGGCATATCTGGAAAACGCTTCGGTATCTATGCTATACTATGGATAGATCGCATCATTTCATACCAAAGGAGACCTACCCTATGCTCAGGTTTTTACATACAGCAGGTCTGCATCTCGGCGCAGACTTTGCACAGCTCCCACCCGAAAAAGCAGCCAAGGCGCAGGCCTATCAGTTCGACGCCCTCGAACACCTCGTGCGTGTGGCAGAGCGTGAAGCGGTGGACTGCATCCTCATCGCCGGTGATCTGTTCCATACCGCCTCTCCGGATCCTGCACTGTTCTCGCGTGCCATGTCGGTCTTGGAACAGGCGACCTGCCCCGTTTTCCTCTCCCCCGGACAACATGACTTCATCCATGCACAAAGTCCTTATGAGACCTGCACGCTCCCCAAAAACCTGCATGTGTTCACCGGCTCCTCGCTGGAGTCCGTGCAGCTCGATCCGGATACCGCCGTATGGGGCGCAGCCCTTCAGGAGCAGGCGGTTTCCGTCCCGCTCGCCCACGAGACCTTTTCTCATCCCATCAATCTCTGTGTTCTGCACAGCGACCTGCACCACAAGGCAGGCTGCAACCACTATACTGCTGATACGCTCGCAAAAAGCGGATTTTCATACTTTGCAGCCGGTGGCAGTCCGATCGCGACCGGCTTACAGCGCACAGGGAGCACCATCTTTGGCAGCTCCGGCGGGCTTGCCGCACTCTCTGCGCAGGAGTCCGGCGCGAAAGGCTTTCTGCTCATTCAGATCGGGAACACCGTCAAGGCGCAGTTCATCGAATCCAAAGCCATGCAGTTTGCCCAGATCGAGATCGATCTGACCCCCATTCCCTCCGATGTCGGACTGCAAAAGGTACTCATCGACCGCATCCCCAAAAAGCCCGACCATGTTTGCGCCTCCGTTGTCCTGACCGGCGAACGCGTTTACGAACCGAACCTCACCGCCCTGCGCCGTGTACTCGATCAGGTGTTCCTGAGCTGTACCGTTTCCAACGAGACCATTCCCAAGAAACCTCTGTGGCGTTATTTACAGCAGGACGATATCCGCGGCGCGGTCAGCCGCCGCTATCGCGATCTGATCGAGGCTGCCCCCTCCTCCGAGGAAAAAGATGACCTCACCCGCGCTCTGCGCTTCGCGCTCGCCGCCTTCGATGAAGACCCGATGCCGCCCCTTTCCTGAAATACACGAATGGGTCTGTCGCAGAATGCAGTTTTTAGACCCAAACAGAAAAAGTGTGCATGAAAAAAGTTAGCGAAAACCGTTCAAATTGCGGTTTTCGCTAACTTTTTCTTTGACCTGATTTTGCAAAATCCCATTTTGCGACAGAACTATCATTTTAGTTTCCGACTTCCAGACTGATCTCATTGAAGCGGTCGAGCAGATCGCTGATCTGCAAGTTGTCTTTCTCATCGTCTGCCGCGTCGATGACCGCTTGCCCCTGATGCATCATCAGCAGGCGGTTCCCATACTGCACGGCAAATTTGAGGTTATGTGTCACCATCAGGGCGGTGAGCTGTTTTTCTTTCACGATGCGGTCGGTCAGCTCCATGATCGTCGCGCTTGCATTCGGATCGAGTGCCGCCGTATGCTCATCCAAAATGAGCAGGTCGATCGGTGTCATCGTAGCGATGCGCAGCGCGAGTGCCTGCCGCTGTCCGCCGGACAGACCGCCCACCGGTACATTCACCTTATCCTCCAGCCCCAGCTTGAGATCTTCCAGCAGCGTGCGGTAATACTCCGTGCGCTTGCGGTTCACGCCGAGCGTTAAGCCAAATGCCTTGCCCTTATTCTCCGCCAGTGCCATATTCTCCAAAATGGTCAGCTCCGGACACGTTCCGCGGGACGGATCCTGAAACACACGCCCAATGCGTCTGGCTCTCTGGTATTCCTTCATGCGGTCGATGGGTGCCCCGTCCAGAAGGATCTCGCCCCTGTCCGCCTGAATACTGCCGCAGATGAGGTTCTGCATGGTCGTCTTACCCGACCCATTCGAGCCGACCACGGATACGAACTGTCCGCGCAGCAGATCCAAGTTGAAATCACGGAACACCGTGACCTCACTGACCGAATCGGGATTGAAGGTCTTATCGATATGCTGCATACGGATCAGCGGCACACGCGCTTCACAGCCGGACTGGATCGACATACTGTTTTCCTCCTTTTTTTGAGCATAGATTGCTGGATACCAGCGCAACGGTGAAGATCAGTGCCATGAGCAGCTTGAGGAAATGCGCAGGCAGTCCGAGCTGCATGGCGATGACAAGGCTTGCCTTATACAGGATCGCCCCCAAAACGACCGCCAGTGTCGATTTGATGAAACGCATCCGCCGAAACAGGCTGGTGCCGATGATGACCGATGCCAGTGCCATGACTACCATGCCCGTTCCGCTTGCAATGTTCGCCGTCTCCGTCTGCTGACTGAGCAGCGCACCGGACAGGGCGGCACAGCCGTTGCTGACTGCAAGCCCAATGAGCTTCATACGCCCCGGATCGCGTCCCAGCGAGATGACATACTGCGGATTGCTGCCCGCTGCGCGCAGCAGCAGACCGGACTTGGTTCTGAGGTACAGATCGAGAAGCAGCTTGACCACTGCCGCCGCAATGAGTACGACCAGTACCACGCGATACGGTCCGCGCGGCAGCAGCTGTGCCGCACCGGAGGTGAAAATGGTATCGTGGTTATAAAACTGTACGGTCGCCTGACCGCCTGTGATCATCAGGTTCACGCTGTACAGTCCGGTCATGACGAGAATGCCAGACAAAAGATCGCTGATGTGCAGCCGGATATTGAGAAACCCCGTCACGCATCCGGCGAGTGCGCCGCATACGAACGCACCCACGCAGGCAAGGTAAGGATCTACCCCTTTGAGGATGAGTGCCGCGGTCACACACGCCCCCAACGGGAATGTGCCGTCCACCGACAGATCGGGAAAATCCAGTATTTTATAGGTGATGAACACGCCCATCGCCATGACGCCATAGATCAGACCTTCCTCCAGCACATTGCGGAGGAGTCCCAGTAAAAGTTCCATTCCGTTCTCCTTGTTGTTTATGCTGCGCTGACATCCTCGGCTTCCTGATAGCCTTCCGGAAGCGTCAGCCCCAGAGCCTCGCACACCTTCTTATTATAGACCGGTGTGGACGCCTTGACTTCCTCTACTGCGATCTCGGATACCGCTTCGCCCTTGAGCGCACGCGCTGCCATGCGTCCGGTCTGCTCGCCCAGTGCTACATAGTCGATGCCCTCTGCTGCAAGACAGCCCAGCTTGACCTGCTCGATCTCCGAACCGAATACCGGGATGCCGCCATCGTTTGCCGCCTTGAGAACAGATGCCAGATTATCGACTACGTTGTTATCCGTAAAATTGTTGATGCAGTCCGCACCCTTTGCCACGACAGATGCCGCCGCGCTTGCCACCTCGGAAGAATTGGCAACGCCAACCGAGATCACTTCAAAGCCTGCCTTGGCTGCGACCTCCTCCAGCGTCTTCAAGTGGCTGATGGAATTGGTCTCACTCGTGGTGTAAATGACACCGATCTTCTTGGCGTCCGGCAGGAATGCGCGGATCATATCCACCTGCTTGGCAAGTGGCAGTACATCGGAAGTGCCCGTTGCATTGCTTCCCGGCTGCTCCAGCGACTTGACCAGACCGGCTGCCACCGGATCGGACACCGCGGTGAACACGATCGGAAGATCCGTATTCCTTGCCGCGCTGTACGCACTCATTGCTGCCGGTGTCGCGACCGCTCCCATGAGATCGACCTTACTCGTCACCATGGTCTTTGCCATGAGATCGCTGTTTGCAGGGTCACCCTGCGCGTTCTGGAAGTCGATCTTCAGGTTTTCCCCCTCGACAAAGCCTTCCGCTGCAAGTCCCTGCACAAAGCCCTCATAGCAGTTATCCAGAGAGGGGTGTGTTGCGTACTGGATCACCCCGACGGTATATACATCCTTGGGCTGTGCGGTCTGGTCGGCGGTGTCCGTGCCCTTGCAGGCGGTGAGTGTCAGCGCGGCGGTGCATGCCATGAGTGCCATTGCGATCGTTGTCTTTTTCATCAGAAAGTCCCTCCAAAATCTGCCGGTCTCGGCGTTTCAAATTGTTTTCGATGGTTGTTCTGCGTTTTTTGGGGGAACAAAAAAGCTCTTGTCCCTGAAAGAAACTTCAGGGACAAGAGCTGTAAAACTCCTGCGGTACCACCCAGATTGATGACATAAAATCATCCGCTTGCTCCATACACCATCATGTATGCTCCCCTGATAACGGGTGGAGAACCCGTCGGAAGCTACTGGACTGCTGTCGTTCGCCACCGCCCTCGTGAGTCCATTCACTGCACCACGCCCACCGTGATCCCACCACCCACGGCTCTCTTTGGAAACGATCCTGTGCGAGCTACTTCTCTCACTCATTGGTTTTGCTGTATGTGCTGTATTATATGCGCTCTGGCGAGATTTGTCAATCCTTTTGGGGAAATTTTTTTACAGGTCATAAAGATATGCCATCTCATTGATTTGATACAGCATCGTAAAACGTTTAATCTTTATGTTTTGAAACACTCTGTCAGACATCATACCATCCAGCAGGATGATCTTCTTCCTATCGATTTTAGAGAATCCCTAGACAATCCCAACCTCCAGCTCGCCCTTTGGCGCATCCGCATACTGCTTGGACACTTCCAGCCTTTTCTCCATTTCTGCGATTTCCTGCAACACCTGCGCCTTTGATTTCTTCCGATTCATTTGCAGAAACAGATGATACCGATATTGAAGGGATTCCACCTTCGGTGGAAATACGATTTCCTCATGATCGATTTGATACCCTTCCAGTTCGTTTCGACAAATTTCATCATCCAGTACTGCCATATACAGCGCATACTGTGTATACTTTTTCAGAGACATACGAAATCTCGATTTATAACAATATATCGCACCTGCTATCCCTGTGATCACACCCACAGATGCAAGTACAGCTGTACTTTTTTTCCTATATCTCATGGAATCCTCCTCTCTCAAATTTTCCCATGCGCTATCGTCTTTATCCCGATACAAAAAATTCCGCCTTTTCCACCCACTCCTCTCTCAGCTCCCAAAAAACAGCCTGTGTTGTCTTGGGTGACTCATCTGGGTGCCATATCCGATCCCATTCAAAAATACGCTCCCAGCTTTTCCGTATCTGCTGCTCTGAAAAAAACGATTCCCCATCTTCCGTGCAATCCACTGGAGCACAACTTAAAACACAGTGCCATAAATCGAAATCAGAAAGCAGTACCAAAGTATCGGGCACATTCACGGTCAAAAGCACGATCGGTGTTCCCTTCTCTCCCCACCGACGATGGTGCCTCATATCCAGACGCTGACGCTTCCCTTCCCATTGATACCAAGCCCAGATCGGATATCGCACCCCGTTGGGAGCCTCGCCTATACGCATCCCCAACTGCTCCGACATCCAATCATACGCAAATCGGAAATCTTCCTCACAAAACAGATATCCCTCATTTGCACAAAGAACCCCTGTCTTTTTCATCTGCTCATAGGCTGCACGGTGCTGAATACTCCAAAGTCTCATAAAATCGATCCACTCCCCAAGCCACAGCGCAGCAAGATACCGATTTCCCGAAATACGGTGTCTTTCGCGCACCAGTGCCGTCCACTTTACTACGCCTTGATCTTCGTCCCAATATGCTTCTCTTTTCGCCACTTTGGAGCTTCCCCGTCATCTCCCCAGTATTCATCTATTCCTGAGATCTTATCATTTCTGAGCTGAATAAAAGAGGTACAGTGACAGGAGATTTCACCATCTATCTGATATACATGGATCAATGCAACAATTCGATCCTGCTCCTGCATGATCCTTTCGATTTCCCCTGCCCAATTACCGGGGTATTCACAGTTGGCTCGAATGTACTCTTCTACAGTAAAATGTTCATTTGTATTATGCCAGTTCACATAGGCATCTGTGTGAAAAAATCCACGCATCCTTTCGGCATCCTGTTCCAGAACTGCTGTAATGAATTTATGAACGTCCATGCAAGTCCCTCCTGATCGCATGCATCTCTCGTTCCTTACAAACCTGTACACAAAGGGTATCTTGTCTGCATCCATGTGGGCGATGCTGGTTTGTATCGGAGTCAGCGTCCCAGCCGCGAACAGCACTACAACAAGTACAGCCGCTCCAATCAACATTCACTCTTTTGACGATCTGTTACAAATTGATCCGTGATTTTCTTAACAGAGCACGCATACGCACGCGGTGACATGCCTGTAACCTTCTTGAATTGCTTGGAAAAGCAAGGAAGCGAACTATACGACAGAAAATACGCGATCTCTGTCAGGTTCATATGTCCATCACGGATCATTTCCTTGGCACGTTTGATTTTCATTTGTGTGAAATAATCCATAATGCCTGCACCGGTTTTCTCATGAAAAAGGGCTTGCAGCATGGATCGGCTCACCGAAAAATGTTTGGTCAGATCCCCTACTGTCAGGCGTTCACAAACGCGGAACTGCATATACTGACAGATATGCTCGAATCGCGAATCCCGTTCTGTTTCCAGCAAAGGGAACTCTGCCGCACGCGATCCCATGCTCTGATTTTTCTCACGATATCGATTCCGATAAAAGGACAGCAAAAACAATTCCAGATACAGCAGGATCATCTGCTGTGCGCCAAAGACAGAATCCTCTCGTAGAAGGACCTGTTCGACCGCAGGCTCATGGAGCGGTGTGGAAAACGCATCCTTCGCCTCCTGGATCAGAAGTGAAATATATTGTTTTTCGGCTTTATCGAGAAGTCCCGTGCGATTTTCAAAAAACTGCATTGCCTGCGAGTCGCTTGTGAAGGAGATCACCACAAGATTGATGGCTTCTTTTCCAGCCGATCGGATGGCGTGAAATTCATTGGGTTTATGAAAAATGATTTCTCCGCTGTTGAGTGTGTACCACATATCATCCTGACACACAGAGATCCTCCCATGATCCACATAGAGAAACTCCCAAAAATCATGTTGCTCCCCCTTGAAGACGAAATCTCTTGTGTATTCAAAATAGTGGATTGTAATAATGGAATCGATCATGATTTCTTTTTTCAACAAGGTCGGTACATAGGTCATCGGATACCCTCCTTAGATTCTGTCAACCACCCTTCAACAAAAGGAATGGGCTTGCAGCGGCTCATTGCAGGCATGGTTTGTTGTCATTTATTCGGGGTTATCTGAAAACATTGTATCTCAACGATTGGCAAAAATCAATCCTTTTGTAAGTGTATCATGGTGCATAGATGCAAATCTTATCGGAAACACAAGCACTGTCCCAATATATATTGCTTGCAGCGAAATACCGAAAGCAACGCCCCATGCCGCTTGCAAAGCAGCATAAAAGCTCTCCGGCGGATTCCATCCGCTGGAGAGCTTTGTGTTTGGGAGGATCAGCCCTTGATACCGGACTGTGCGACACCCTCGATAAATTGTTTCTGGAAGATAAAGAACAGTACGATCATTGGAATGACCGACATCACTGCGCCTGCCATTTGAACCGGAAAATTGGTTGCATACTGTCCCTTCAGCAGGGAAAGTGCCGGAGAAAGCGTCATCTTCGCAGGGTCTGTGTTGACGATCAACGGCCACATAAAGTCGTTCCATGCAAACTTGGCTGTAAAGATGACCAACGCCACGATTCCGGGCTGTACCAGCGGGAGCATGATCTTTCCAAAGATCTGGAAGCGGTTGCAGCCGTCCAGCAGCGCAGCTTCCTCAAGCTCCTTGGGCAGCGACATAAAGAACTGTCTGAGCAGGAACGTTCCAAAAGCACTGAACAGATTGGGCAGGAACAGACCGGGCAGGGTATTGAGCAGCCCCATCTTCTGAATGATCAGATACTGCGGCAGCAGGAAGATCTGCCCTGGCACCATCAGAATAGACAGCATGACGATAAAAATGGCATTTTTGAACGGGAACTCGATCCGCGCAAAGCCATAAGCAGCCATCGTGCAGAACAACACCTGAATAAACACCGTAATGACCGTTACAATGATGGTATTGAGATACACCTGACCAAACGGCAGCACCTTGAGTACATACTGATAGTTTTCCCAGTCAATAGACTCTGGCAGGATCGTGGGCGGGATCTGCATGGATTCCGGCAAAGACTTGAACGAGGTAAACACCATCCAGAGGAAGGGAAATACCGTGATCGCGATCCCCGCA
Source organism: Butyricicoccus sp. (assembly GCA_029257685.1). GTDB lineage: Bacteria > Bacillota > Clostridia > Oscillospirales > Butyricicoccaceae > Butyricicoccus. The sequence continues at coordinate 4,120 of JARIAV010000230.1, read as the reverse complement.
ATCAGGATGAGGTGGATCAAGAGATGATTTCTTCTGGTTGCTTTATGCATTGTACTTCCTCCTCTCTAGTCATAATTGACCCATTTCTTCTGTGCAATGAGCTGGATCACCGTGATCACCATAATAATGGCAAACATAAAGATGGAGATCGCTGCGGCGTATCCCTTATAACCATACAGGAATGCATTCTGATAGAACAGGACATTCATGGTCTTTACTGCATTGAACGCAGGGTTCTCCGGCCCGATCATCATGTACAGAGAATCGAAGACCTGAAACGCACCAATGAGGCCAGTGATCGAAACAAAGAAGATCGTGGGAGACAGCAGCGGAAGTGTGATCTTGAAGAAGGTACAGATGGGGCTTGCTCCATCAAGCTCTGCCGCTTCATAATAGTTCTTGGAGATCCCCTGCATACCTGCCAGAAGGATGACCATATTATAGCCGACCGATCCCCAGATCGCAACGATCATGGCACAAAACAGTGCCGTATGCGGATTTGTCAGCCAGCTATCCCCCTCGAATCCAAATATCCGAAGCACTTCGTTGAGGATACCAAATTCTCCGTGGAAAATCAGTTTCCAAACGAGAGCGACCGCAGCCGTCATGGTAACAGAAGGCAGAAAATAGATCGTGCGATAGAAAGAAGTGCCCTTGATCTTTGTGTTCAGAAGGGTCGCCACAAACAGGGACAGTGCCAGACCGATCGGCACGGTAATGAGTGCGTACAGGAACGTATTCTTGAGCGCAAGGAGCAGATCCGGCTCCTTCAGCAGATCCTGATAGTTCTGCAGTCCGACAAAGGTGGCAACATTGAACTTATTGACATCGTTGAAACTGAACCAAAAGTTCTGGATAAACGGGATGATATAGAAGATGAACAGACCGATCGTCACCGGCGCAATAAAGATGTATCCGGCGATCCAATCCTGTTTTTGTCTTCTGGAGGGTTTTTTGCGCGTGGATAAACGTGCGTTTTTGCTACTCATGTAAGATCCCTACTTTATTTTGCATTCATCTTGTCGAGGACTGCATTCTGTGCTTCCGCAGCCTTCTTGCCAGCCTCAGCCAGAGAGATCTCACCTCTCCAAGCCTGATCGAAGAAGTCCTTGGAAACATTGCCCAGCTCAGAGGTAACCTTACAATGCGGCAACAGCTCAGAATCCTTGACGTTCTCCAGGAAGATCTTCAGATTCAGATCCGGATAGGTATCCAGATACAGATCCTGACAGTCGTTTCGTGCAGAAATAACGGTACCGGATTTTCCCTGAAGCTCCTGTGCTTCCTTGCCGCCCAGCCACAGGGCAAAATCAGCCGCTTCCTTTGGATGCTTGGTGTTCGCAGATACAGAGAATGCCAGACCATTGATGATGTCTGTGAACTTGCCGTTGGTGCTGGGTCTCTGAACGACATTAAACTTGCCTTCCAGTGTCTTATTATAGGAAGGGATCATGTAGTTGCCTGAGAGATACATGGCCAGACGACCACCCTGGAACATGGAATCCGGATCGGTATCATTCATCTGCTCAAGCGTGGGAGACAGTCCGTCCAAAACCAGATCCAGCCAAGGCTGAACAGCTTCGATGGTCTTGGGATCATCCCATCCAGACTTGGTGTTATCTGCGTTGAGTACATAGCCGCCGTTTGCGTAGATCGAGGCATTGTAGGTCGTTTGTCCAGAGTTGCGGTTGACTGCGGTAGGATAGATCCCCTTGGGCAGCTTGTCCTTCAGCTCCTCACACTTTGCGCGGAATTGCTCAAAGGTCATACCGTCCTCCGGATATGCAACATTGGCTGCATCGAACAGCTCCTTATTGTAAAAGATCGCATTGGTATCGAAATCCTTGGGGATTCCATAGAGCTTACCATCCACGACATATCCCTTCACCAAAGGCTCTGGAAAATTCTCGTTGATATGCAGGTCAGACTGTGCCTCCGCATCGGTCAGATCCATCAGGATGCCTGCCTCTGCATATTCCTCCACATGCAGGATGTTCATGGTGATGATGTCCGGAGCCGCACTGCCGGTCGCGCTGGCTTCCAGCTTCGTCCAATACTCACTCCAAGGGGAAAGCTGCGTCTTGATGACAACATTCTCATGGGTTTCACTGTACTTTTCACATAATTCCTTCATAACGGGCTCCTGATCGGAATCCCATACGCTCATTACAAGCTCAACCTTGCCGTTGGCATCCGATGAACCGCCACCGCCGCATCCGGCAAGCACAGACACGCTCAGACCAGTTGCCAGACCAAGGGCGATCAGCTTTCTAACATGGTTTTTCATTTCGGGGGCCTCCTTTTTCTATGTAACAGTATGAAAGATCCGCTGTAATTTACAGCGATTTACTTGCGATATGGATCCAGTGCAACAACTTTTCCGCCATTGATCCGCGATTCCTCCGCAGCCAATGCGCAGTAATGGCTTTCTACCGACCGATCCAGAGAGGTCGTCCGCACCGTAGGCTCTGTATCATTGATGAGCATATCCAAAAATTCCTCTACCATGCGATTATCTCCACCGCCATGTCCAGAGAAGTCTGTGGCAAGTTTTTTCACATCAATGATCTCTGTTTCCTGACCGAATTCTGTGATCTTGATCGTATTTTCTGACATATCTGCCAGGATCTCTCCCTTTGTACCCATGAACTTGGCATATCGGCTTCCCGTGCCGGTAAAACCGCACATGGTATGGCTGATGGTCGAGCCGTCTGTCATGTTCATGTTCACGACCTGATGATCCACAACATTGTTATCACAATAATAAACGCAGCGTCCATAGGGGCCGGTTTTGATCGCCTCTGTAATGCTCTCCACTGTCGGATGCAGGGTCAAAACATCCAGCGGCCATTCGGTATGTCCATTCTCTGCACCGATACGCTTGTGCTTGAGATAGATCTTTTCCGCGTCATAGGGGCAGCTGTCCTTTGCTTTGCAGCCGTCCATACAGCGATGTGCTGCGCCCTCCGGTGCTTTCTCCGGCTTAAACAGGTAGGTGCTTCCAAAAGAAGAAATCGATTCACACGTCTTTCCCGTGAGCCAGAGCAGCAGATCCATATCATGACAGCACTTTTGCAGGATCATTGGGCTGGTCGTGTTGGAGTTCCTCCAGTTTCCGCGTACAAAGCTGTGTGCCTGATGCCAGTATCCCACATTCTCAAGCGACATCACAGAAACAACATCACCGATCCTGCCAGAATCCAAAATATCTTTCAGGGTCGAGTAGATCGGCGTATACCGAAGGACATGGCAAACGATCACCTTTCGATGGCACGCATTTGCAACCTGAACGATCTCCCGACATTCATCCAGATCGGGAGAAATGGGTTTTTCGAGGAGCAGATCATATCCCTTTTTGAGCGCAGGGATCGCCTGCCTTACATGCTGCTTATCCTGTGTCGTAATAAACATAACATCTGCAAGCTTGTCCTGTTCGATCAGCTCCTCCGCACTGGAGAAACACTTATCCGCTGGGATCCCATATTCCTTGGCAACCTCCGCAACCTTGGCAGGGTCAATATCCGCAATGGCAACGATTTCCATTTTATCAGGAAAAAGCTTCGCAGTTGGAGCATAGGTATCTTTTCCGCGGCTTCCAAGTCCTGCAAGTGCAACCTTGATTTTTTTGTTCATTTGGCTCCCTCCTTTATTTCTTAAATGCATTATACCTGTTTTCCCCCTGATATGCTTGCTTTATTATCCACAAAGTTTGTCATATTATCTTTTATTTTGAAAATTGTGTCATTTTTGATCGGCATTTCAAATAAAACCTATACAGTATCACCAAAACTTTGATCGTAAACTTGGAAATTCTACCAATTCCTGATTTTTGCACCAGTCTGATATCACACAAAATGAAACAGCGGCAGAGGATTTCTCCTTCTGCCGCTTACGCATGGTTTGGAACAATGTTGTGAAATCGATCTCAAACAGATGGAACACTCAACGAAAATAGTCCTTTACTCCGATCCCAATGGTATTCCAATGGGTAGCTCTCCAAAAATCAGCCTCCACATCTGGATTCCCCTCAACAGGATCCCCATTGACTTTCATTTCCTCAATGAGCTCCTTGTAACCGTTCGGTGTGATTCCCCGATATACACCAACACTCAAATTATAA
>JARIAV010000225.1 GCA_029257685.1 Butyricicoccus sp. | reverse complement strand
CGAGTGAAGCTGAGCTTGCACAGGCACGCGATGCAGTACGTGAGGAAATGCAGACCGCCCTGCACGCGGCAGAGGATCGGGCACGGCAAGCCGAAGCCCGGCTGGAGAAAGCGAAGAACCCAGCTGCCATGCGCGTGAATCTCCTGTTTGAGGAAGTGCAGGCACAGGTGGACAAGCTGGAAAATGCGCTCGCTGTGCTCTCGGCAGAACAGCCGGACGTGGCGGACAAGTTCCGCACTGCGATCGGGCAGTATTTTGCCTTGCGCGGTCAAATCGGAAAGCGGGAAGACAATGGTTGATTACAGATGGCCTGAGCCCAAGACAGAGCCGGATGAGCCTCGCTGTGTGATCGTGGATACATGCTGTATGTGCGGTTATGATATCCGAACGGGAGAAGAGTATTTTGATTTTCACGGGGATATCGTCTGTGAAGAATGTAAAACGCCCTATTTGAACCAATATAGAAAGGTGGTATATTTGCATGAGATTATATGATATTGCGGATGGATACCGTCATCTAATGGATGCGATCCAAATCGATCCCGAAACAGGGGAGATCAGCACACCGGATGTGCTGGAGGCATTGGCGGTGCAGGATGCGGCATTTGATGGCAAAGCCGAAGCGGTTGCCTGCTATATCAAGGAATTGCGTGCGGACGCGAAAGCACTGAAGGAAGAAGAGGAAGTCTTGAAAGCGCGGAGATACGCGATGGATCGAAAGGCAGATTCTCTCTCGCAGTACCTTGCAAACTGCATGATGCAGATCGGCAGGGATAAGGTACAGACGCCGCGGTGTGCATTGTCCTTCCGTAAAAATTTCCAAGTGCAGGTGACAGACCCTGATATGCTTGCAAAGCAGGAAGAATTTATGCGAGTGAAGGCACCTGAGCCGGATAAGGCCGCGATCAAAGCAGCACTCAAAAGCGGGCGCGTGATTCAGGGTGCTGCATTGGTTATGACCCATCATTTACAAATCAAATAAGGAGGGATTTCGATGCTTTTTAAACAGGCAACGCGCGAAAAAGCCAAGCTGCGTATGGCATTGACAGGGCCTTCGGGTTCAGGCAAAACGCTGTCTGGCATTTATGTCGCGTATGGAATGACCGGAGACTGGTCGAAGATCGCTGTCATCGACACCGAGCATGGCAGAGCAAAGTTTTATGCGGATCGTTCGGATCTTGGGACAGGAAGATTCCTGCATGCGGTGATGGCTGCACCGTTCTCACCGGAAAAGTACAAGCAGTATGTCGCGGAAGCGGAACAGGCAGTAGGGGAGGATGGCGTGATTCTCATTGACAGCTTCTCTCATGCATGGGAAGGGGAAGGCGGCGTACTGGAGATCAAGGATCAGATCGCGTCCAGAGATAACCGCAATGGCTATACGGCATGGAGTGAGGCAGGCAAGCTCCAGAACAATCTGGTCAACACGATTTTGTCTGCAAACTGCCACACGATCGTCACGCTGCGAGCCAAGACACAATATGTGCTGGAGGAGAACGATCGCGGCCGGATGCAGCCGGTCAAGGTCGGGCTTGCCCCGATCCAGCGCGAGAACACAGAATATGAGTTTGATACCGTGTTATGGCTCAATCGTGCAGACCACATGGCATACGCCAGTAAGGATACCACTTTTCTCGACCGGTACGGTGCGGTGATCACGCCCGAGCTGGGCAAACAGATCAAGGCGTGGCTCGATGAAGGGACAGAGCCTTGCAGATGCGAGGTTTGCCATAAGATCCTGACGCCAACCAAAACCAAAACGATTGCGGAATTGGCGCAGGGAACGAAGGAACGCGCAGGACAGATCATGTGTACGAAGTGTTTCAACGCATGGGACGCAGAGCGGAAGAAGGGGATGACACCATGTCAGAGCTGAGACCCTATCAGGCGGAGCTGTTGGACGAAGTGCGGAAGGCATATCGGGAGGGCGCAAAGCGCCCCTGTATCGTGCTTCCGTGCGGTGGTGGGAAATCCTGTATCGTGGCAGAGGCTGCAAAGTGCGCAACCGACAAGGGCAATCGTGTTTTGTTTCTTGTCCATCGCAGGGAGCTGGTCGATCAGATCCGCCAGACCTTTTATGCGTGGGGTGTAGACCTGTCACTGTGTCGGGTAGAGATGGTGCAGACAGCTTGCCGCCGGCTCAAGCGTATGCCTGCGCCAAGGCTCATTATCACAGACGAGAACCATCACTGCCTTGCATCCAGCTACCGAAAGATCTATGACGCATTTCCGGAGGCGCAGTGCCTTGGAGTGACAGCAACACCCGTACGGCTCAATGGCGGGGGCTTGGGCGATGTGAATGACCGCTTGGTTTTGGGGGTATCTGCAAAATGGCTGATCGAACACAGGTATCTTGCACCCTATGCGTATTATGCACCAACCGTGGCAGATCTGTCCGGTGTACATACAAAACGGGGCGAGTATGTTGCCAGCGAGGTCATGGATGTGCTGGATCATGCAGCCATCTATGGCGATGTGGTAGGGCATTATCAGAAGCTTGCAGCAGGCCGCAAGGCGGTGTGTTACTGCACCTCAGTTTCCCATTCCAAAGAGATGGCAGAACGATTTCAGGCGGCAGGCATCCCGGCGGCCCATATTGACTGAGAAACCGATCCGTATACCCGCAAACGGATCATTGACGGATTCCGGAACGGAGTGATTCAGATCCTGTGCAATGTGGATCTGATTTCCGAAGGCTTCGATGTTCCAGACTGCTCCTGTGCGATCTTGCTGCGTCCAACACAGTCCTTGACATTATTCATCCAACAGGCAATGCGTCCCATGCGATATCAGCCGGAGAAAACGGCGATCATCATTGACCATGTAGGCAACTATACGCGCTTTGGTATGCCGGACGATGATCGGGAATGGACGCTGGAGACCAAGCACCGCAAAAAGAAGATGGTGCAGGATGGGGAGAAGATCCGTCAATGTCCAGAGTGTTTCTTTACCTTTCCGTTTGCAGGAGCCTGCCCCAAGTGCGGATTTGTATTTCCAACGGGCCGTCGTGAAATAGAGGAGGATCGGGCGGCAGAGCTTCAGCTGGTACAGGGATTCACCGTAAATTATTCCACGCCGGAGGACTGTACAAGCTATGCGGAACTGCTGCAATACGCAAAGACACAGGGATATAAACCCGGATGGGCATTCTATCAGGCGAAGAAAAGGGGGCTGCTTGCATGACAGAGCATGAACTGCAAAACCAGATCCGAGTCGCATTATCACAATATGGTCTGGTGTTCCGTACCAATGCCGGTTCTTTCTGGCAGGGCAAACAAAGCTGGTCGCGGGAATTTGGCGGCTATATCCTGCGGGATCTTTC
>JARIAV010000222.1 GCA_029257685.1 Butyricicoccus sp. | reverse complement strand
GCTGATTTTTAATAGCGATCGCACAGGCGTGTGCGCACATTTCCGGTGTACCTCCAGCCATTTCCACCATTGCAGCGGCAGCCATTGCAGAGGCACTGCCACATTCTGCCTGACAGCCGCCCTGAGCGCCTGCAATTGAGGCCTTGGTTGCAATGACCATACCAAATGCACCCGCGGTAAACAATGCCATGACAGCGCTGTCTTCAGGCAGATCACGCTCCTCCATCAAAGAGAGCACTGTACCGGGCAGGATCCCACAAGAACCAGCCGTTGGAGAAGCGACGATTTTGCCCATCGCTGCATTATATTCGGATACTGCCAGCGCCCGTGCAAGTGAGTTTCCAAAGAAAGAACCGCAGAGGCCACCTGTCTTGCTATATTCACGCATTTTATACGCATCGCCACCGGTCAAGCCACTGGTGGACTTGAGCCCCTGTACACTGCCTTCTTTCACAGCCTCCTGCATAACGTGCAGGTTGTCACGCATGTGAGCGATCAGATCTTCGCGAGAGGTTTCGGTCTGTTCTGCCTGATCGTTCAAGACAAGCTCAGAAATGGTGATATTTTGTTCGGTTGCTGCCTGAACAAGCGCAGCAATAGAATTATACTCTAACATAAATCTTCTCCTTAAATCGCACGGATGAGGACAACGCCTGTAATGTGCTTGAGCTCACGCAGGAAGCGGATCATGGAATCGGATACATCTCCGTCAACCTCGATGGTCATGACGGCTTCTCCGCCCTTCTGGGGACGGGAGAGACGGAAGTTTCCGATGTTCGTGCCAGAGCTTGCCATCGCATTCGTTACGGCTGCGATCACACCTGGCGTATCCTTGTGCAACACGATCAATGTGTTATATTGTCCGGTGAACTGTACATCCATACCATTGATATTCGTTACAATGATATTGCCGCCGCCGATCGACGCTCCTGTGATATGGCAGGTGCTTCCGTTTTCGCCTGTCAGTTCAATGATCGCAGTGTTTGGATGTGCACCGGGAATGGTAGTGAGATAAAATTCATATTCCAGTCCTTCACTGCCTGCGAGCGTGAGTGCGTTACGCAAGCGTGGATCGTATGTGTGCATATCCAAAATACCAGCGATCAAGGCCTTGTCTGTACCATGGCCGCGGTAAGTCTGCGCAAAAGAGCCACAGAGGCCGATCCGTGCATGAATGGGACGATCTGCAAGGATCTTGCGTGCGACACGGCCGAGACGGCAGGCACCAGCTGTATGAGAACTGGAAGGACCGATCATAACAGGTCCAATGATGTCAAAGATCTGCATAAAATGCACTCCTTTAGAAAATATACGAAATTTCACAAGCAGCCGTGCCTTTATGTGGCACGGCTGACTGTCTGGTTTTTACTTTTTGATCCACTTCTTGTAAATCGTATCTACGATAACACCGATCGCATTATCGCCGGAGATATTACAAGCTGTGCCGAAAGAGTCCTGTGTGATGTAAAGCGCAACCATGATCGCGCAGATGGGGCCTTCCGGATTGCCATATTCAGGACCAAAGATCATATAGAGGAATGGCAGAGCGGTCATGATGGAGCCGCCGGGAGCACCAGGGGAGGCGATCATTGCAACACCCAAAGTTGCAATAAACGGAACAACGGTCGCAAGGCTGATATCGATCTGGTTCATCAGGCAAACAGCGGTTGCACAAGCAGTGATGGTAATCATGGAACCAGCCATGTGGATGTTTGCACAAAGCGGTACGACAAAGTTGCGGATCTCCGGAGAAATGCCGTCAGCCTCTGCACATTGCAGATTGACCGGAATGGTTGCAGCAGAGGACTGTGTGCCCAGTGCGGTCGTGTATCCGGGGATCTGGTTCAGGATCAGCTTGAATGGGTTCTTGTGGCTGATGCTGCCTGCAATGATAAACTGAATGGTAATGCAGATCAGGTGCATCACGATCACGATGATGAATACCTTCCACAGGATGCCCAGAATAACGAAGGTCTTGCCCGAGCGGGTCATATCTACAAAGGTGCCGCAGATGTAAAGTGGCAGTAGCGGTACGATCGCTACATGCAGGACTTTATCAATGATCGCCGAGAAATCACGGAAGCCATTATAAAGAGAATTGCCCAGCTCTTTTCCACGCATGGAAGACATGCAGAGTCCGAGAATGAATGCCAGCAGCACGGCGGACAGGGTGTCCAGAAGTGGTGTGACAGAGATCGACAGGTATGGGGAGATCGAGTTTCCGGCTGTTTCTGCAATCTGCTTGAGTGCATCCGGACTCATAAAGGATGGAAACAGTGTGCTGGACACAAGGTAAGAAGCAGACCCTGCGATCAGCGTGGAAGCATATGCAAGTCCAGCCGTCACGAGCAACAGCTTGCCTGCACCCTGCGACAGATCTGCGATACCCATGGTGACATATGCAAGGATCATGAGCGGGATGACGAATTTCAGGAACATACTGAACAGCGAGGACGCTGTTACGACCAAACGGCTGATGACCTCTGGAACGAATGGCTGTCCCAACAAGATACCCAAAAGGATGCCGATGATGAGGCGCGGTACGAGACCTAATTTTTTCTTCTCCATAAATAGTTCCCCCTATTTGTGTAGATTGTGTGTTGCGCAATTTCATTATACCGAGTGATCTCCCTTGACGCAACCAAACAAAATGGGGGAAAATAGATATTCCCTGTGTTCCTGTGCGTATTATGCGAAAAAACGCATGAAAATTCCTGTTATAGAACAAAAAAAGTAATGAAATAACAAAACTTTTCTGAGAAACAGAGAAAATAGGCAAGCAACGTTGTAGGAAAATAACAAGACAATCGGCACCCTTGACAAAAAGGGCGGAATCAACTTGTGAAAACTGCGCAATTTCTTTATGAAACTTGTTTCAGAATCTGGACACGCTGGTCAGAATATTTGCAAAATGCAAGAAGTCAAAAAGAATGATTCATTTTTGATTGAGGAATAGGATGCGGACCGAGGAAAAGATTGGGTTTTCAAGTGATAGCAAGCGCTCGGAGGATATCAATTGAAAAAGACGGAGGGGCTCCCTGCAAAATCAAGCAGAGCAAGAACAAATTTACCTATAGATAGAAATATAAGTGTATTTTTTGACACAAAAACAGGGATTTTGGTTTGTCAATAGAAATCTCGTTCCAGATTTGACAAAAAAGTAACCAGAGAATTGTTGAACTGCCCAAACACTTGTGCGTGCTCTTGACAAGTATTTCAAAGAGGACTATAGTATAAAAAGCATCGCAAGTCTGAGACACTAGATATAGTGCCCAAAACTTATCCACAACAACAAAAAGTTGTACACAGATTTATACACAGGCAGTCTAGCCTTGGAAGGAGCCTCCTTTTTACATGATAACGGAGATCATCAAACGAGATGGCCGTCATGCGGCTTTTGAACTGGACAAGATCACCAACGCCATTTTTGAAGCGGCGAAAGCCTCAGGTGGACAGGACCATGATCTGGCACAAGACCTCGCGCATCAGGTGCAGCAGGCGCTGGAGCAGACCTTGGGGGATGCAGTGCCGACCGTGGAACAGATCCAAGATGAAGTCGAACGCGTGCTGGTGGAAACCGGACATGCACGCACTGCGAAACGGTATATCTTATACCGGAACGAGCGTACCCGTGTACGGGAAATGAACACACGGCTTATGAAAGTTTATGAGGACTTAACTTTCAAATCATCCAGCGAGAACAATACCAAAAGAGAAAATGCCAACATTGACGGAGATACGGCAATGGGCACCATGCTCAAGTATGGCTCTGAGGGCGCAAAGCAGTTTTATGAGATGTTCATCCTCGATCCGGAACACGCACGGGCGCACCGCGAAGGTGATATCCACATTCATGATCTGGATTTCCTGACGCTCACGACCACCTGTTGTCAGATCGATCTGCTGCGGCTGTTCCGCGGCGGTTTCTCCACCGGACACGGCTTCCTGAGAGAGCCGAACGATATCCGCTCCTATTCTGCTCTCGCCTGCATCGCCCTGCAGTCCAATCAGAACGACCAGCATGGCGGGCAGTCCATTCCCAATTTTGAGTATTCCATGGCGCCGGGGGTTGCCAAGACGTTCCGCCGTACCTTTACAGAGAATCTGACCAAAGCCATCGAGATCTATCTGGAGCAGGAGGACGGTGCGCTCATGAGCAAGTCCATCATCCAGCAGGCAGAACGGGAGACCGGCAAGCAAGCCGTGTTTGCAGCCGACAATGGATTCGATGAAGCCGTGCACAGACTGTTGTGTGAACACACAGAAAAGGCAGTTGCCGACAAGATCCTGCATTTTACGCACAAATATGCAGTCAAAGAAACGCGCCGTGCGACCTATCAGGCGATGGAAGCACTGGTACATAATCTCAACACCATGCATTCCCGTGCCGGAGCACAGGTTCCGTTCACCTCGCTCAACTATGGCACGGATACTTCTCCGGAAGGGCGGCTGGTCATGGAATGTCTGATGAAGGCGACCGAGGCAGGACTCGGAAACGGTGAGACCTCGATCTTCCCCATCCACATCTTCAAGGTGAAGGAAGGCGTCAATTATAACCCGGGTGATCCCAACTATGATCTGTTCAAGCTGGCTATGCGCGTTTCCGCAAAGCGTATGTTCCCGAACTTTTCCTTTTTGGATGCTCCGTTCAATGCACAGTATTATAAACCGGGGCATCCCGAAACCGAGGCGACCTATATGGGCTGCCGCACCCGCGTCGTCGGGAATGTGTATGATCCGACACGCGAGATCGTCAATGGACGCGGAAATCTGAGCTTTACTTCCATCAATCTCCCCCGTCTCGCCATCCTGAGCGAGGGGGACACAGAAGCCTTCTTTACCGCTCTTGATGAAAAGATCGATCTGGTCATCGATCAGCTGCTGGCACGTCTGCGCATCCAGAGCCAGAAGAAGGTGCGCAATTATCCCTTCCTCATGGGGCAGGGCGTGTGGATCGACTCGGAAAAGCTCGACCCTGATGATACCGTTGGGGAAGTGCTCAAGCACGGGACCCTGACCTGTGGCTTTATCGGGCTCGCTGAGACCCTCAAGGCCCTCATCGGTGTCCATCATGGAGAGAGTGATGATGCACAGGCACTCGGACTGCGGATCGTTTCCCATATGCGTGCGCGTATGGACGCCGCTTCGGAACAGTATCACCTGAATTTCTCTCTGATCGCAACGCCGGCAGAAGGACTGTCCGGACGCTTCGTGCGCATGGATCGGGAACGCTTCGGCAAGATCCCAGGTGTGACCGACCGAGAATACTATACGAACTCTTTTCATATACCGGTATATTATCCGATCTCGGCATTTGAAAAGATCCAGAGAGAAGCACCTTATCATGCACTGACCAACGGCGGACATATCAGCTATATCGAGCTGGACGGCGACCCGACCCAGAATCTGGAGGCGTTTGAAACGGTTGTGCGTGCGATGAAGGAGGCGGGCATGGGATATGCTGCCATCAATCACCCGATCGATCGCGATCCCATTTGCGCATATACGGGGATCATTGGAGATGTGTGCCCGCGATGCGGACGCCGTGAGGGTGAGGGTGTCCCGTTGGAACGCCTGCATAAGCTGGGGCTCTACCGCCATTTGAATACGACGACCTTGGGATATCATGGCGATCCGTATGAGGAACGGGATCGTACCGTGAATCCGGTTTGAGCACGATCACTGCAAAGAGAAAGGACAGAGCAAAGATGACAAAGGAATATAATGTAACAGAAGTAAACGGTGTTGCAATGGTTGGCGAGGGCGTCGGCTTTGAGCGCATCCGCCGGATCACAGGATATCTGGTCGGCACATTGGATCGCTTCAACAATGGCAAGCGTGCAGAGGAAAGCGACCGCGTGAAGCATGGGGTCTCCTGCTGCTCGCTCAATGACAGCACACGTTCCGCGTGAGCATGGGGAAGCTGCTTCGCATTGCAGGAACCATCGGGGAGTCCATCGTGGATGGTCCGGGGTTCCGGTATGTGATCTTTACACAGGGCTGCCCGCATGGATGCACAGGCTGCCACAATCCGGAAACACATGATTTTTCAGGCGGCCGCCTGATCGCGCCGGAAGCACTCGTGCAGGAGATCTGTAAGAATCCCATGCTTTCTGGTGTGACCTTTTCGGGCGGAGAGCCGTTCTGTCAGGCGGAGGCACTTTGTGCAGTCGCTGACGGTTTGCAGGGGAAAAAACACCTCATGGCTTACAGCGGCTATACGTTTGAACAGCTGATGGATCTGCCGGATCCATGGGTGCGCAAGCTGCTCGGTAAGCTGACCATACTCGTAGATGGCCCCTTTGTGCAGGCGCAGAAGGGACTGGAGCTGCGTTTCCGCGGCAGTGCCAATCAGCGGGTCCTGGACGTGCCGGCCTCTCTTGCTGCCGGCCATGCCGTGTGGTTTGAAGCATATCGTTAAAATTGAGTATATCATCCCAAAAGCTGCCATTGGCAGCTTTTTTGGTATCGAGGAGATCGCTATGAAACAGCAGGATGCAGTACAAAGGACTCTGTGCAGGATCGAACAGAAAGAACGGAAGTATTTGGAAAAAGCGGCGATCGGATCGGGGCTCACACAAAAGCTCTCGATCCCTGAAAAGGCAAAAGAAGCCCTTACGCGCGCTTTTGCAAAGGGGCTTGCGCTGGTATTGGATAAAGGAGACGGACTGATCCTGCGCGGAGTGGATGCGGACAAGATCCGCAGGATATTTGAGACACAGAACCAAACGGCTCACCCCAAGCTGCATGCGAAACAGATCCGCGCGGCAGGTGCACAGGCGCGGCAGATCCGGAGAAAGGGCGCGGGCGCGGCTCTGGCAGAGGGAGCAGCTTTGGGCATCTTGGGGATCGGGCTTCCGGATATCCCCATTTTTCTTGGTGTGCTCCTGCGCGGTGTCTATCAGATCGCGCTCTCCTATGGCGCGCAGATACACACAGAGGACGAGCGGGTGTATCTGCTCCTGCTGCTTTCCTGTGCGGCTGCGCCCAGTCGGGAGAAACAGGTGCGGCTGGATCGGCTGGCAAAGCAGCTCATAAGCGGGGAAGCCATCTCGGAAACGCGGCAGTTCGTGCAGCAGGAAGCGGCAGAAGCGTTGGCGCAGGGGATGCTGACGATCAAGTTCATACAGGGACTGCCCCTGATCGGTGTTGTTGGAGGGGTGTACAATCTGCCGCTGTATCGAAGGATCACAGGATACGCGGAGCTTGCATATCAAAAACGCTATCTTTGGAAGCGGACCATGAAAAAAAATACCATGACCGCCTCGGTTACGGGTATCTGCACGCCGGCGGCTTTGCGCGGAGGTCTGGTTTCCTGATGAGGAGATGGATATTTTTTACAAAAAACAGATAAAATGCTTGAAAAACGCCGCGCAATCACATAAAATAGGGGGTGTAATAACTATAAAGAGGCGTTTTATGTTTCATATCGTTTTAGTGGAGCCGGAGATCCCGCAAAATACAGGCAATATCGCGCGCACCTGTGCCGTTACAGGTGCAGTCCTGCATCTCGTGGAGCCTTTGGGGTTTTCGATCGACGACAAACAGCTCAAGCGTGCAGGGCTGGATTACTGGCATTTGCTGGATGTGCGCCGATATGCCAATCTTCAGGAATTCTTTGAGAAAAATGCAGGCGGACGCTATTTTTATCTCACGACCAAGGCAACACAATGCTATACCGACCCCGCGTTTCAGGACGGTGACTATCTGATGTTCGGGAAGGAGACGCGCGGACTTCCGGAAGCGCTGCTCATCGCCAATCCCGAACGCTGTATCCGGATCCCCATGCGGGAGGGGGCGCGAAGCATGAACCTGTCCAATGCGGTCGCCGTGACCGTGTTCGAGGCCCTGCGGCAGACGGCGTTTGCAGGCCTTGCAGAAGCAGGAAAATTTCCGGGGGAAATGGGAGCGGCACGCTGATACAGGAGGAAAAAATGGAAAAAATTCATATATTCTGTGACTCCGCCGCGGATCTTCCCCGTGAGGCGGTCGAAAAATACGGGATCGACGTCATACCGGTCAAGGTCACGCACAAGGGAAAGACCTTTCTCGAGTTTTATGACATGACCCCTGAGGACTATTGGGAGCTGCTCGAGGCATCGGACGAGATCCCAGCCACGGCACAGATCACACCGGCAGAGGTGATGGGGTGTTATCAAAAAGCACATGCCGCAGGCTGCACACACGTTCTGGGCATCATCATCAATGCCGCAGGCTCAGGCGGATATCAGTCGTGCTGCATCGCACGTTCCATGTTCTATGAGGAATATGGAACGGACATGCAGATCGAGCTGATCGATTCGGAAACCTATACTTATATTTATGGACAGGTCGTTCTGAGTGCGTGTCAGATGCGCGATGCAGGTGATGCCTTTGCGGATATCGTACACATCGCGCGTGCCCGCCTCAAGCGCTGTGAAGCGGTCATGGGGGTCTATACCCTCAAGCACCTCAAAAAGTCCGGCCGGATCTCAGGCGGCGCCGCATTCGTGGGCGAAGCACTGGGACTCAAGCCGGTCAGTCTGGTCGCTGCCGGAGGCGTTCAGGTGATCGACAAGGCGCGTGGGGAAAAGAACCTGATCCCCAAGGTGCTCGAGCAGGTCAAAAAGCGCGTGGTGCATCCGGAAAAGCAGACGGCGATCCTGCTCTATGGCAAGCTCGCACCGGAAAAGCTGGACGCGGTGGAGCACGCCCTGCGGGAGGAACTCGGCTTTGCCGCCGTAGAGCGTCACCCGATCGGCATTTCGGTCATCACCAATACGGGCCCGCAGGCTTTCGCTGTTGCATATCACGGGCAGCAGCGCACGGCAGAGTAACAAGACCGAGGGCGTTTGTTGGGGAAGTCTTAGCATATTTCCGAGCAGTTCCGGAGGCATCCCGTGGGAAAGTTGTAAAGAATCCGAAAAAATCACACTTTTTTTCTGATTTTCTATTGAAACCTGACCCAAAACCAAGTATAATTTTGTCTTGGTAGTGGGAACCTGGAAAACAGCAGGGTTCATGCCAGGAATCCACGATATTTCTGTTCATCGGTCTATATTTTTCATCTATATAAAAGGAGATGCTGTTATGGATTACAACAAGAAGAGCGTAGAGGATATTGACGTTTCTGGTAAGAAGGTTATCGTTCGCTGTGACTTTAACGTACCGCAGGACGAGAATGGCGCAATCACCGACGACAAGCGTATCGTTGCTGCGCTGCCGACCATCAAGTACCTGCTCGAGCATAATGCAGCAGTGATTCTGTGCTCCCATCTGGGCCGCCCGAAGGGTGAGTTCAAGATGAAGTACTCTCTGGCACCGGTTGCAGCACGTCTGTCCGAGCTGCTCGGCAAGGAAGTAAAGCTGGCAAAGGATGTCATCGGTGAGGACGCAAAGAAGCTCGCTTCCGAGCTCAAGTGCGGCGAGGCAATGCTGCTGGAAAATGTACGTTTCCACAAGGAAGAGGAGAAGAACGACGCTGCATTTGCAAAGGAACTTGCAGATATGGCTGAGATCTATGTAAACGATGCATTCGGTACTGCACACCGTGCACATGCAACCACCGCTGGTATCGCAGATTACCTGCCGGCTGTATGCGGTTTCCTCATCAACAAGGAGATCTCCATCATGGGTAAGGCACTGGCAAATCCGGTTCGTCCGTTCGTTGCGATCCTGGGCGGTGCAAAGGTTTCCGATAAGATCGGCGTCATCAACAACCTGATCGAGAAGTGCGACACCATCATCATCGGCGGCGGCATGTCCTACACCTTCATGAAGGCAATGGGCAAGGAGATCGGTACCTCCCTGTGCGAGGCGGATAAGCTCGATCTGGCAAAGGATCTCATGGCAAAGGCTGAGGCAAAGGGCGTCAAGCTGCTGCTGCCAGTCGATACCGTATGCGCAGACCGCTTTGCAGCAGATGCAACACCGGTCGTATACGATGCAGGCGCACTGCCGGCAGACATGATGGGTCTGGATATCGGACCGAAGACCATCGAGCTGTTCTCTGAGGCTGTTAAGGACGCTGGTACCGTTGTTTGGAACGGACCGATGGGCGTATTCGAGTTTGATGCATTCGCTGTTGGTACCAAGGCTGTTGCAAAGGCGATCGCTGAGTCCCATGCGGTTTCCATCATCGGCGGCGGCGACTCCGCAGCAGCAGTTGAAAAGCTGGGCTATGCGGCTGAAATGAGCCACATTTCCACTGGCGGTGGCGCTTCTCTGGAGTTCCTGGAGGGTCTGGAGCTGCCGGGTATCGCTTGCCTCGAGGACAAGTAATTTTTGTTCGTAATATGCGGGACGGTTTCCCCGCCCCGCATTTACATATAAAACCTAGTTATTGTATGCCATCCGCGTATCGTGGGATCAAAACCGTCCGCGGGTGTTGAAAGGGGTATTTAAACAATGAATCGCAGATATCGCAAGACGATCATCGCCGGCAACTGGAAGATGAACAAGACACCAAGCGAAGCAAAGGCTCTGATCGAAGAGATGAAGCAGCTTCTGTGCAAGACCAAGTGGTGCGAAATGGTGCTGTGTGTACCGTTCACCGATATTCAGGCTGCTGTGAAGGCTGCAAAGGGCTCCAAGATCGCGATCGGTGCTGAGAATATGCATTTCGAGAAGTCCGGCGCATTTACCGGCGAGATTTCTGCCGATATGCTGAAGGAATTGGGCGTTAAGTATGTCATCGTTGGCCACTCTGAGCGCCGCCAGTACTTCAATGAGACCGATGAGACCTGCAACAAGAAGGTCAAGGCTGCGATCGAAAACGGTCTGCGTCCGATCCTGTGTGTCGGCGAATCTCTGGCTGAGCGTGAGCAGGATGTGACCACTGAGGTGGTACGCAAGCAGATCAAGATCGCTCTGCAGGGCGTTGCAGTAGAAGAGATCAAGAAGGTCGTGATCGCTTACGAGCCGATCTGGGCGATCGGTACCGGCAAGACTGCTACTTCCGAGCAGGCTGGCGAGGTTTGTGCTGCGATCCGCGACTGTCTGCGTGAGCTGTACGGCGCACGCGCTGCACGCGCGATCACCGTTCAGTACGGCGGCTCCATGAACGCAAAGAATGCGGCAGAGCTGCTCGCACAGCCGGACGTTGATGGCGGTCTGATCGGTGGTGCTTCTCTGAAGGCTGCGGATTTTGCAGCGATCGTTGAGGCAGCAAATCAGTAATTTCCGCGTGCGGGTGTTTTCCCCGTGCACATTTGTGAGGGGGACAACGGCTATTCTGTTGTCCCTTTCGTAAGCTAAGGAGTATTAAGATCATGGCAACCAAAAGAACAACCAAGAAGACAACGGCAGCCGCTTCCGCAAAAAAGACCGGAACCAAGCAGCCGCTGGCACTCATTATCCTCGACGGCTTCGGCTATCGCAAGGAAACTGAGGGCAATGCCATCGCAATGGCAAATAAGCCGGTGCTCGATAAGGTGTTCAGTGCGCATCCGCACACCCTGATCGGTGCATCTGGCATGGACGTTGGCCTGCCGGATGGACAGATGGGCAACTCTGAGGTCGGTCACACCAATATCGGTGCAGGCCGCATCGTATATCAGGAGCTGACCCGTATCACAAAGTCCATTCAGGACGGCGAGTTCTTCGAGAACGAAGCATTCAAAGAGGCTGTTGACCAGTGCAAGTGGTTCAATTCCACCCTGCACATCTTCGGTCTGATGTCCGATGGCGGCGTACATTCCCACATCGACCATATCTGTGCTCTGCTGGAGCTGGCAAAGCGCAAGGGTCTGACCAAAGTTTGTGTACACTGTTTCATGGACGGACGTGATACCGCGCCGACCTCGGGTGCCGGCTTCGTACAGAAGATCCAGGACAAGATGGACGAGCTCGGCATCGGCTGCATCGCAACCGTTTCCGGCCGTTACTATGCAATGGATCGTGACAAGCGCTGGGAGCGTCTTGAGCGCGCTTATGCAGCAATGGTTTACGGTCAGGGCGCGTTCTGTCCGGATGCGGTCAAGAGCATTCAGGCTTCCTATGAAAACGGCGTGACCGATGAGTTCATCGAGCCGTTCGTTGTCACCGAGGGCGCGACCATCCAGAAGGATGACGCGGTTATTTTCGCAAACTTCCGTCCCGATCGTGCGCGTGAGATCACCCGTGCACTGGTCGATCCGGAATTCGATGGCTTTGCGCGTGAAAACGGCAATCTGCCGATCAAATTCGTGTGCATGACCCAGTATGATGCAACCATGCCGAACGTAAGCGTTGCCTTCAAGCCGCAGTCGCTGACCAATACCTTCGGTGAGTATATCGCAGAAAAGGGTCTGACCCAGCTGCGCATCGCAGAGACTGAGAAGTATGCACATGTTACCTTCTTCTTCAACGGCGGCGTTGAGAAGGAGTACAAGAACGAGGAGCGCGCACTCATCAAGTCGCCTTCCGTTGCAACCTATGACCTCAAGCCGGAGATGTCCGCGGTCGAGGTGACCGATGAGGTCGTAAAGCGCATCGATGCAGATAAGTATGATGTCATCATCCTGAACTTTGCAAATTGCGACATGGTAGGGCATACCGGTGTCATTCCGGCTGCTGTCAAGGCAGTTGAGACGGTGGATACCTGTGTTGGCCGCGTACTGGATGCGATCACCGCACATGGCGGCTGCGCACTCATCACCGCAGATCATGGCAATGCAGATCAGATGCTGGAGGCAGACGGAAAGTCTCCGTTCACTGCACACAGCACCAATCCGGTCCCGCTGGCTCTGGTAGGCCGTGACGACAGTGTCAAGGCACTGGCTGACGGCGGCGTGCTGGCAGACCTTGCACCGACCATGCTGGACCTGCTGGGTCTGGAACAGCCGGCTGAGATGACAGGTCACAGCCTGCTGGTAAAATAATTATCGGGTAGTATACTTTTAGAATACAACCAAAATTTTTAAGGAGTGTTTACTATGAAGGGTTACATCGAAATTGTTGACGTAATCGGCCGCGAGATCCTGGACTCCCGTGGCAATCCGACCGTTGAGGTTGAAGTATATGTAGAGGCTGATACCGGCGCATTTATGGGCCGTGCAGCTGTTCCGTCCGGTGCTTCCACCGGTATCTTCGAGGCTTGCGAGCTGCGTGACGGCGATAAGGACCGTTACCTCGGCAAGGGCGTTCTGAAGGCTGTTGACGCTGTAAACGGTGAGATCGCTGAGGAGATCATCGGTATGAACGCACTGGATCAGCAGGCGATCGACAAGGCTATGATCGATCTGGACGGTACCCCGAACAAGACCAAGCTGGGCGCAAATGCGATCCTCGGCGTATCTCTGGCAGTTGCAAAGGCAGCAGCTGAGGCTATGGGTCTGCCGCTGTACAACTACATCGGCGGATGCAATGCAAAGACCCTGCCGGTTCCGATGATGAACATCCTCAACGGTGGTGCACATGCAACCAACAACGTTGAGATCCAGGAATTCATGATCATGCCTGTTTCTGCTCCTTCTTTCCGTGAAGCTCTGCGCCGTTGCGCTGAGGTATTCCACACCCTGAAGAAGACCCTGAAGGAGAACGGTACTCCGGCTGCTGGTGTAGGCGACGAAGGCGGCTATGCACCGAACCTCAAGAAGGACGAGGACGCACTGAAGGTTATCGTTCAGGCTGTTGAAGAAGCTGGCTACAAGCCGGGCGAGGATTTCATGATCGCAATCGACGCTGCTTCCTCCGAATGGTGGAACGAAGAGGAAGATTGCTACATCCAGCCGAAGTCTGGCAAGAAGATGACTCGCCAGCAGCTGGTTAAGATGTGGAAGGGCTTCGTTGACAAGTACCCGATCATCTCTCTGGAAGATGGTATGGCTGAGGAAGACTGGGAAGGCTGGGATATGCTGACCAAGGCACTCGGCGACAAGATCCAGCTCGTTGGTGATGACCTGTTTGTAACCAACACCCAGCGCCTGAAGAAGGGCATCGACATGGGCGTTGCAAACTCCATCCTGATCAAGGTAAACCAGATCGGTTCTCTGACCGAGACTCTGGATGCGATCCAGATGGCAAACCGCGCTGGCTACACTGCTGTTGTTTCTCACCGTTCCGGCGAGACCGACGACACCACAATTGCTGACATCGCAGTTGCACTGAACGCTGGCCAGATCAAGACTGGTGCACCGTCCCGTACCGACCGTGTTGCAAAGTACAATCAGCTGCTCCGCATCGAGGAAGAGCTGGGCGAGATCGCAACCTATCCGGGCCGTGCTGCTTGGTTCAACCTCAAGTAAGCATTTTGAAAGCTGTCCCATTTTTTGGGACAGCTTTTTTTATGGAAACGCGTATCTTTTCTATAAAATTTGAAGGTTTTGCTTAAATTCCGTCTGTCTTTGTGATATAATAACCATACATATTTTTCGATCTCGGATCGAAACGATACGCGGTCAAGGAGGCAGAAAAAACGTGCGTTACAGACGGTATTCCGGATATCGTTCCCACTATCGGCATCGGCGGATGCAGCTTGGGGATATCATCCGTGTGATTTTACTTGTATTGCTGGCTGGACTCATTGCATACGGTACATTCATGGTGTATCGGGCAGTGCATGCAGAGGTCATGCTGGCAGATCTGAAAAAGCAGAATGAGATCCTGACACAGACTGTGGAGCGATATACGGCAGTCATGCCCGATCCGGCGCTTGCGGATGCGGCAGAGCCCATGACCTATCAGAGTCTGTATCCTGAAATGAGAGTCACCCCGATCCCAGATGTCAAAACGGCAAAAAAGGGAACGGTATTCCTGACTTTTGAGGGAGGCCCCACCAGACATACCCCGAAGATTCTGGATGCGCTCCAAAAAAGCGGACAGCATGCCACATTTTTTGTAGAGGGAAAGAACATTGCGGGCAATGAGGCCACGCTCAAGCGTATGGTGAACGAGGGCCACACCATCGGGATCCATAGCTTTTCTGGAGAGTATAAGAAGATCTATGCCTCCCCTGAAGCCTTTTTGGAGGACTTCCATCAGGCGTATGAGGCTGTTTATGCAGCGTGCGGTGCATATCCGACGATCTTCCGGTTTCCCGGTGGATCGATCAATCGTTACTCACAGCAGACCTACCAGCCCATCATCGCGGAGATGCTGCGGCGCGGCTTCCTGTACTATGATTGGAGTGCATCGGCAAATGATGCCAAGAGCGGAGAGCGCACGATCACTGAGGTCACGCAGACCGTTCTGACCGGTGTGAAAAAAACCAAGAATACGCCCATCGTTGTACTGCATGACAGCGCAGAGGATACCGCGCGTGCGCTGGGAAATCTGCTCAGCGAGCTCAGAAAAGCGGGGTATACCTGCGAGGCGCTCAACAATACCGTGCGGCCTGTGACATTTGCCTATCCGGAATAACCCACTCGTTTTATAGGGAATAGAGAAAAGACATGCGCTGGCATGTCTTTTTTTGCCATTCTTGTCATTGACAAGAATGATTTCGCCTGCTAAAATACGGAATCAAAGAACCCGATATTTTGGAAAGGGAGGACCCATAGATGTATTATGTGTTCCCGATCCTCCTGCGTGCCGGCTGGCGCTGTGGACGAATGTGATATCATCGCTTTCAAATTCACATACGACACAAAAAAGGAGAAAATCATTATGAATACCAACAAAGCTTACCGGTTTGAGACCCTGCAATTACATGCCGGACAGGAACAGCCCGACCGAGAAACGGGGGCGCGTGCCGTTCCGATCTATCAGACCGCAGCCTATGTATTCGATTCTGCACAGCAGGCATCGGAACGCTTTGCCCTGCAAGCCGCAGGGAATATCTACACGAGACTGACCAACCCAACGACTGCGGTGCTGGAAGCGCGGATCGCTGCCCTTGAGGGCGGTACGGCAGCCATTGCCTTGGCATCAGGCGCCGCGGCGATCACCTATGCGCTGCAAAATCTGGTGCGGGCGGGCGACCATATTGTAGCACAGCGCACCATTTATGGGGGTTCCTATAACTTATTGCAGCATACATTTCCACAGCAGGGCATTACCACCACCTTTGTTGATCCGCTGACGGAATCCTTTGAACAGGCGATCGGGCCCAATACCAAGCTGATCTTTGTGGAGACCCTCAGCAATCCCAACAGTGACGTGATCGACCTTGAGGCGGTGGCACAGACGGCACACCGGCATGGGATCCCACTTGTCGTGGATAATACCTTTGGGACACCGTATCTCATCCGCCCCATCGAACATGGTGCAGATATCGTAGTCCATTCTGCCACGAAATTTCTGGGAGGGCACGGGACGACGCTGGGCGGTGTGATCGTGGAGAGCGGAACCTTTGATTGGAAGGCTTCCGGAAAATTTCCACAGCTGTCTGAGCCAGATGCGAGCTATCATGGGGTATCGTTCCAGGATGCTTGCGGCGCGGCGGCGTTTTGCAGCCGCGTTCGTGCCGTACTCCTGCGTGATACGGGGGCGGTCCTGTCGCCCTTCGATGCCTTCCTGCTGCTGCAAGGGCTGGAGACTTTATCCCTGCGCGTAGAGCGGCATGTACAAAACGCGCTGCGTGTTGTGGAATTTTTGCGCACCCATCCGGCAGTACAGGCGGTACACCATCCGTCTTTGCCGAACAGTCCCACCCATGCGCTGTATCAGAAATATTTTCCGCAGGGGGCAGGCTCGATCTTTACGATCGAGCTCAAGGGTGGTGCATCCGCTGCGCAGGCTTGGATCGATCGGCTACGGCTGTTTTCTCTGGCTGCAAATGTGGCAGATGCGAAGTCGCTTGTGATCCATCCGGCTTCCACCACCCACGCGCAGATGACCGAGCAGGAGCAGCGGAGGGCTGGCATCCTGCCGGAGACCGTGCGGCTGTCCATCGGATTGGAACACATAGCGGATATTTTGGAAGATTTGGAACAGGCATTTGCAGACTGAGGAGGATATCATGGCAAAGATTTTTACCTGTGCAGCAGATTTGATTGGGAATACCCCTCTGGTGGCATTGGATGCGATCACAAAAGCATACGGCGTATCTGCGCGTATTCTGGCAAAGCTGGAGTGTATGAATCCCGCAGGCTCTGCAAAGGATCGCGCGGCATATAATATGATCGAGACCGCCGAGCGGGAAGGACGCTTGCAAGCCGGCGGGACGATCATTGAACCGACTTCAGGAAATACGGGGATCGGGCTGGCATCGGTCGCCGTGCCGCGCGGATACCGTGTGATTTTGACCATGCCGGAAACCATGTCGCTGGAGCGTCGCCGTCTCATTGCGGCGTATGGCGCGGAGATCGTACTCACACCGGCGGCAGAGGGAATGCAGGGCGCGGTGGACAAGGCGCAGGCATTGCAGCAGGAGATCGCGGGCAGTATCCTTGCCGGACAGTTCGGAAATCCGGCAAATCCGGCGGCGCATTACAAAACCACAGGGCCGGAAATCTGGCGTGATACAGAGGGCAACATCGATGCATTCGTTGCAGGTATCGGCACAGGCGGTACGATCAGCGGTGCAGGAAAGTACCTTAAGGAGCAAAACCCAAACCTGCATATCGTGGCGGTAGAACCGGCGGAATCTCCGCTGCTGTCTGCCGGTAAAGCAGCACCGCACAAGATACAGGGCATTGGTGCAAACTTTATACCAGATGCGTTGGATCGGACGATCTATGATGAGATCGTTCCGGTTGCCGCGGAAGCGGCTATCACGCTTGCACGAGAGATTGCACGAAAGGAAGGGCTGCTGGTCGGCATCTCCTCGGGCGCAGCGGTCAGCGCGGCACTAGAGCTTGCCAAACGTCCGGAATATAGGGGAAAGACCATAGTTGCGGTACTGCCGGATACTGGGGAACGCTATCTCAGCACAGGGATCTTCGATGCAGAGCGGTCTGAAAATTAGGCTTCCGGAGAAGACTTTTTTGCATGGTTGAGAAAGTATACTAATCTTGTGCATATTATCTGAAAAAGTCATCCCAATTACATATAAATTGGGTAGGAATAAGATTAAGAAATACTTGCAAACAGCCCGCGGAACGGGTATAATATAGATAACGAAAGGGAACAATGTGTAGTGCAGAAAACGCATTATTTTCCGTAAGTAACCTTTCAAAATGATTCAATATATTCAGAATTATGACTTTAAGGAGATAATAAAATGAGCAAGTATGTATGTGATGTTTGTGGATATGTTTACGACGAAGAGATCGGCGATGTGGATAACGGCGTAGCAGCTGGCACCAAGTGGGAAGATCTTCCGGAAGATTTCGTTTGCCCGCTGTGTGGCCTTGGCAAGGACGCATTCTCCAAGATGGACTGATCCTTTTTATACACTTACGATTTCGCAAAACAAAATTATATTTCTCAAATCCTACCTCAAATCCCTATTTCCACTTTTTATTCTTTTTATTGAGACACAAAGAAGGACGCGTATGCGTCCTTCTTGTTTTTTATAAAAATACCGATATCATTTCACTGAGCGAGGATGCTGTGTGTCCGTTTCAGATAGGTTCCATCGCCGCGCTGCCCCAAAAATTCATTGTCCTTGACGATCACACGCCCATGAGAAAGCACCAGATCGATAGAGCCTTGCAGCTCCATGCCTTCATAGCAGGTGTAGTCCACGGCAGAATGGAGCGAATCCTGCGTGAGGGTTCGGTGTCCATTGGGGTCAAGAATCACGAGGTCAGCATCTGCATGGGGCTGGATCACGCCCTTTTTGGGGTAGAGTCCGTACATTTTGCTGGGGGTGGTGCAGAGCAGGCGGACCAGATCACAAATGGAAAGCTTGCCCTTGGCAACACCTTCGGAATACAGGATGGGCAGGCGTTCTTCCACGCCGGGGGCCCCGTTGGGACATGCTGTAAAGTCGTGTGCGCCGAACTGCTTTTGTGTGCCAAAGGTGAATGGACAGTGATCGGTTGCAATGACATCGATCGTTCCGTCCTGTAGACCGCCCCAAAGTGCATCGCAGTCGGTTTGCTTGCGCAGGGGAGGGGACATGATGAATTTGAGTCCCTGCTGGGGATCGTCATAACAGGAATCCGTGCGTGTCAGATATTGGGTGCAGGTTTCTACACCGAACCCTTTTTGATGCAGGGCACGCGCCTTGCGGATCTCAGAAAGTCCGGCGGCTGTGGACAGATGGACGATATAGATCGGCGCATCTCCGGCAAGTGCGGCGAGATGCAGCATCCGGCTGACGGCTTCCGCTTCGCATCCGGCTGGACGGCTCAGTGGATGGAATTTGGCAGAGGTATGACCTTGCTGCCGATACCAGCTGCGCAGATAAGTGACCACGCCGTCATTTTCACAGTGGATCGGGATCACGATGCCATATTCTTTCGCTTTCTGGAAGACTTGAAACAGCTCCTGATCGGAGAGCTTGAAGTCGTAGGTCAGATAGGCTTTGAAGCTGGTGATCCCTTCTTTTTCTGAGATCTCTTTCATTTCTTCGAGCACTTGTGCATTGACATGCTGAAGGACCCCGTGGAATCCATAATCGATCACCGCTTTTCCGTCAGCAAGGCGATGATATTCTTCCACCTGATGCCATGGACTGCATCCCTTGGGACCAAACGCCATGTGATCGACGATACTTGTCGTACCGCCGCAGGCCGCCGCAACGGTTCCGGTATAGAAATCATCTACGGCGCGATGGGCACCGGCTTGCAGATCCATGTGTGTATGGACATCGACTGCCCCCGGCAGTACATATTTTCCGGAAGCATCGATGGATTCTGCATCTGAAAGCTCCAAACGGGTACCGATGGCTTGGATCACGCCGTCTTCGATCAGGATATCTCCCTGAACCGTGCAAGAATCATGGACGATGATCCCGTTTTTTATGATCGTACGCATAATAAACTCCCTTTCTGATGATATAGAAGTCGTGTCATGATTTTTTGCAAAGAATGCTATAAATGAAGAAAGCAAGCATACATCCTAATAGATAAGAACTGTCGTAGATCCACCGTAGGACAGGAATGAATTGACAAACAAAGATGAAAATAAACAGAATAAACATAATCACAAGGGCCCGGACGTTCCAGCCATTCTGATAATAATACGCACCTCCATCTTGATAATACAGGTCGGGAAGTTGTAATCTGTTGTGATACTGACTCCAAAGTGCAGCAAGACAGATGCCCGTAATCGGTCCTAAGAACACAGCCAATGTACCATTCAAGGTATAGACATAGCTCTGCGGATTTTCGACAAGCTTCCATGGGAGGAAGCAAATAGAAAGCAGTGTTGATACAATAACAGCTTGCTTATAGTTGATGACTTTGCTGAACAGAGAAGAAAATACAACGGATGCAGCCGCCAAATTGCAGGCTACATTGGTTGTCAAAGTAGCAAGAATGATAAAGAGAGAAAAAACAATGATAATAGCAGGATGATTAAAATGGGAAACTAAGATGCTGGGATCCCAG
>JARIAV010000169.1 GCA_029257685.1 Butyricicoccus sp. | reverse complement strand
TTCCATTCGCTCGAAGACCGGATCGTCAAGAATACGTTCCAAAAAGCCGCGCAGGGCTGTACCTGTCCGCGGGATTTTCCTGTATGTGTGTGCGGAAACAAACCGCGCATCAAGATCATTACACGCAAACCGATCGTTCCGGACGGGCAAGAACTGACCGAGAACGCGCGCGCACGCAGCGCAAAGCTCCGTGTGTGTGAAAAACTGGGGTAACTACGAGAGGAGTCCAAGCTATGATGCATGCAAGCCGCGAAAGCGTTGCCTATCAAGTGGACGCTGCATCGTCGCCAGACCAGCTGTATACCAGCCGATTCGGGCAGCAGCAGACAAAGGCTGCACCCAAACAGACAGAAAAGCCGGCGAGGAAACAGTCGGCGTCAGGGCATAAGAAGGCAGCTGCACGGACGAGCAAGAAAAAAACAGTACAAAAGGTTCGGCAGAAGATCCGTCTGATCACACCGGCGCGTTTGTTTTGCGCCGTATTCGTTGCGATCCTGTGCGTCAGCCTTGTGTATTCGCAGATGATGCTCACGATCAAGACCCATGAGCTGAGCCAGTGCGAGAGCGACCTCAAGGTGCTCGAAAGCACCCATGTATCGCTCATGAGTAAGTACGAGCAGCAGTATAATGCCGATTATATTGCGGAATATGCAGAAAATACCTTGGGTATGGTCAAGCTGGGGGCTGGCCAGATCGAGTACATTGAACTTGCAAGAGAGGCGGGGATCGAGGTAACATCTTCGGCACCGACGACGGGCGGCGTGGTCGGTTCCCTTGTGCGCGGCTTTACTGCACTTTTGGAATATCTGCGATAAGCCCCGCAATAAGATAGATACTACGGGAGTGAGAGGTGTCATGCACTTCTGACTCCTTTTTTTCTGAATTTCACGGAGGAAATATGCTTATGGATATCAACGGATTGATCAGTGATACCAATGGCAGCGGTTCGAAAGCACCCAGCATGCGCATGAAGCGGCGTATGACGGTCATGGCGGTGCTCGCCTGTGTGATCGGGTTTTCGGCGGTGGTCGTGCGTCTGGCATGGATGCAGCTCTACCGGTTCGAATAC
Source organism: Butyricicoccus sp. (assembly GCA_029257685.1). Taxonomy (GTDB): domain Bacteria; phylum Bacillota; class Clostridia; order Oscillospirales; family Butyricicoccaceae; genus Butyricicoccus. The sequence goes on along the minus strand of JARIAV010000169.1, from coordinate 2,533 downwards.
TACAACACGAAGGCCAGCTCACTCCAGACACGCGATACGATCCTGCAGCCCAAGCGCGGCACCATCTATGACAGCAATATGACCGAGCTTGCCGTTTCTGCAAGCACGGAACGAGTGGAGATCTATCCAAGTCAGTTTGTCAGCAAGGACAATATCAATTCCAGTCCCACAGGGCTCAATATCCCCGTGGAGGAGCAGCAGGAGCGTGTCGCACGCCTCTTGTCCGATGTTTTGGGCATCGACTATGATTCGGTGCTCAAAAAAGCGCAGGATACCAAGAAAGGCGGTCTGAGTGTTGCCTTTGGCGTGGAGAAGGAAGTCGCGGATCAACTGCGTGAGGAGATCAAGAAAGCCAAGGATGCATACAACGAGGATCGCAAAAGGATCCAACAAAACAAAGGCGCAGGCAGGTACTCCAAGGAGGCATTCGTCTATGGCAGCCTCATTGGCTTTGTCGATGACTATCATCGCTATTATCCGATGGGTGCATTTGCCTCTCAGGCGATCGGCTTTATGACGGAAAGTGAAAATCCGGAAGGGCAGTGGGGCATCGAACGTCAATATGAATCGGAGCTTGCAGGCTCGGCTGGACGTATCGTGCGCGTGGCAAGCTCTGCGGGCGGTGAGCTGCCCATCGAGGCGGAACAGAACGTGCCGGCACAGGACGGCAATTCCGTTGTGCTGACCATTGACTCCACCATTCAGGAGACCTTGGAGAAGCAGCTGGAGACTGCGCTTGCGGATAACCCCAAGGCGCGCGGCGGCGTTTCCGGCATCGTAATGGATGTCAAGACGGGCGAGATCCTCGCACTGGCAGAGCTGCCGGACTTCGATCCCAATACGCCGAACACCATCACCAGTGAACAGCAGATCGATTCCATGAAGGAACGGCTGACGGAACGCCTGACCGAGAAAGAAATGGATCTCAAAAATATTCCGGATGATGCATGGTTCCAAAACGGCGGTGCAAAAAATCTGACGCAGGAAATGCAGAACGACAAGGATCTCATGGAGATCCTGACCGAGATCCGTACCACCTCACTCAACGATATGTGGAAGATCAAGCCGGTCACGGATAAGTATGAGCCGGGCTCTGCATTCAAGCTGGTCACGGTTGCGGCAGCTTACGAGGAACACGCCGTCAATCCCAACAGCACGTTCTATTGCAATGGTGCGCTCAAGGTAGACGCAGAGACGACGATCAAATGTCATAAGGTCGGCGGCCATGGCCAGCAGACCCTGACCGAAGCACTCAAAAATTCCTGCAACGTTGCAATGATGAACATTGCGTTCCAGATGGGGCCGGATAAATTCTATCAGTATTTTGATGCATTCGGCTTGCTCGACCGCACCGATATCGACCTGCCCGGCGAGCGTGACACGGTCGCTTCCGATATGCACAGTCTGGAAGCTCTGCGCAAGACGAAAAGTACGCTGGCAACCACTTCGTTCGGTCAGCGTTTCAAGGTTTCCCCGATCCAGATGCTTTCCACCGTCTCTGCGATCGTAGACGATGGCCGCCTCAAAAAGCCGCACATGGTCAAGGAGATCCTGAATGCGGATGGTACGGTCAAGCAGAGCATCGAGCCGGAGATCACCCGTCAGGTCATCTCCGCGGAGACCTCGGCTTATATGCGCGAGGCGATGGAAAAGGTCGTTTCCGAAGGTACCGGACAGAATGCGTATGTTGCAGGCTATCGCATCGGCGGCAAGACGGCGACCTCGGAGCTGTCCCTGCCGGGCACACCGCTCGATAAACAGCGCTATACGGCGTCTTTTGTTGGCGTTGCACCGATGGATAATCCGCAGATCGCTGTCCTGATCATCATTTCCGATCTGCCCTATCATGCGACCCATGGCGGCGGCGCGATCGCCGCACCGGTCGTCGGGCGCGTCATGAACGAGGTATTGCAGTATCTCAATGTAGAGCCGATCTATGATGAATCGGAGGCAGGCCGCCGCGAGGTATCGACACCGCGTATTCTGGGAATGAGCAAGGAAGATGCTGTGGCTGCCGTGGAGCGTGCCGGACTCAAGTATCGCTTCCTCGGCGAAGGTGACACGATCAGCGATCAGGTGCCGAGCGCCGGACAGAAGATCCCTGTGAACAGCGAGATGATCGTTTATCTTGGAGAACGGACCAAGACGACCGAACTCATGACCGTGCCAAGGCTCATCGGACGTTCGCCGGATGAAGCAGAATCCATGCTGGAGCACCGCAACCTGTATCTGCGCAGGACGGGTGTTGCAAGCAATAAATATAACTGGCAGACCAATGCGGTCAAACAGAATCCGGCAGCAGGAAGCAAGGTATCCGTGGGTACCGTGATCGAGGTCGAGTTCTCGAATACCGAGGGCGTAAGCGACCGTTAAGGAAAGAAATGAGAGGTATCAGCATGAAACTGCTTGAGCTATTACAGGGGATCCCCGTGTGTTCCAGCACGGTCGATCCGGATTTGGAAATCGGAGAAGTGCGATATGATTCCAGAGCGGTGCAGCCGGGCGACGTGTTCGTCGCCATCCGTGGCTTTGC
>JARIAV010000168.1 GCA_029257685.1 Butyricicoccus sp. | reverse complement strand
CACAGCAGCAGCAGACCCTCGATGATATCGAACGATTTTTCCGCGACGCGACCGATCAGCGTGATATGATGTTCATTCGTGCACAGGATCAGATGCGCGACCTTGCGCTGACGGTTGCGGAAAAGGTCCTTCGTATCAGCCTGCAGTCAAGCGGCGAGATCGTGGCACGCATGATACAGCATGCCACGGAGAAGCTCAAACGGCGCGAATGGGTGCGTGTATATATTTCCAAGGGGGATGCACAGCGGTGTGTGCAGGCGGATATCGAGCTTGCACATTCCCTTGCGAGTCTGTCCGACCATGTGAAGATCGTGCCCATGGAAAGCGAAGACCCTGGCACCTGCATCATCGAGATGCCAGATGAGATCATTGACGCAAGCGCGTCGACACAGATGGAAAATATCCGAAATATGCTGGAGGATATGAAGACTTAATCTTGAAGGAGGCTTGAAAATGCTGGACGATATGATTCGGGCGGTACGCACGGCAGAAACCTACAGTCGTACCGGAAAGATCGAGAATATTGTAGGCATGTCTATTGAAGCCTCCGGCGGCAGAGGCGCGATCGGTGATATTTGCCGTATCTACAGTGGCGCAGAAAGCCGTCAGATCATGGGTGAGGTCGTAGGCTTCAAGCAGGATCGTATGCTGCTCATGCCATATGAGTCCATGAACGGGATTTCCGCCGGGAATTTTGTACGAAACACCGGAAAGCGTCTGCGCCTTCCGGTGGGAGATTTTCTGCGCGGCCGTGTCATCAATGCGCTTGGTGAGCCGATCGACGGCCTGGGGCCGTTTGAACCGACAGAATATTGCTATGTAGACAGTGATTATATCAATCCGCTTGCCCGCCCGCCGATCACTGACCGTCTGGAATTCGGCGTCAAGGCGATCGATGGGATGCTTACCATCGGAAAAGGACAGAGAATCGGTATCTTTGCGGGCTCCGGTGTTGGTAAAAGTACCCTTTTGGGTATGATCGCAAAGAATGTTAAGGCGGACATCAACGTCATCGCCCTCGTCGGAGAACGTGGACGAGAGGTTTTGGAGTTCATTCAACGCGACCTTGGAGAAGAGGGCATGCGCCGTTCGGTGCTTGTTGTTGCAACCTCGGATCAGCCGGCGATGTTGCGCATGAAGTGTCCGTCGGTGGCAACCAGCATTGCAGAGTATTTCAAAAATCAGGG
>JARIAV010000161.1 GCA_029257685.1 Butyricicoccus sp. | reverse complement strand
AGAAGCTGATCGCGGGACAGGATCTGGGGCATACAGAGTACCTCACCATTCTGGATACACAGGGGAACGCATGCGGGCAGCGTCCACGATCCATCGTGCATGCGCAGGGACTGCGGCATGGGGTCATCCATCTGTGGGTATTTGGAAAGCAGGGAGCAGAAATGGGGCTGTGGCTCCAGCGGCGTGCGCTCGATCGTCCGCTCTATCCGGGGTGGTATGATCTGGCGGCAACGGGGCACATCGATGCAGGAGAGACACCGCTGGAAGCCGTGCTGCGCGAGGCGCAGGAAGAATGTGGACTGAGATTGTGTGCGGCTGACGTGACCGGACTGGAGCGGTCGTTCCATCAGAAATATGCGAGACCGGATGGGGGACTGGATGACGAGATCGCCCATATCTTTATACACAAGATCGAAGAACCTGCCTTTTGTACCGGACCGGAGGTGATGGAAATGCGCTGGGTCTCCTGTGCAGCATTTGCAGAGGCGGTCGAGCAGGACAGGGCACTGGTGTTTCCAGATGGGACACGGTTGGAACGCGCGGAGCTTTGCTGTCGTGTAGATGAATGGAAGGCTGTGTGTGCGCGTTTGGAACAGATGAAGTGATATAAAAAAGACCAACCGCAATGGTTGGTCTTTTTCAGGAACGGATGGATGCCCCGACAGCACAGGCAGCGATCAGGAAGATTCCTGCAAATACTGCACAGAAGATGGCTTGTCGGCGGCATTTTTTCGCCGCAGGGGACGTTGTGCCATGGTCGGGAGCTTCACGCTCCGATCCGGTCAGACGTCCGTATTTGATCTGAAGCAGAAAAGTCAGTGCGGCACTTACCGCAAAAGCGGCAAACAACAGGGCAAGGATCAGCTTCATTACGGGATACAGTTCATGACAACTGCGATCACAACAAAGATGACGCCCATTACCGTGGTCAGACGGGACAGGGTGCGCTGCATGTTGCTGGCCTTAGACTGACCAAAGAAAGTGTCTGCGCCGCCGGAGATAGAACCGGACAGACCCTGACGTGCGCCCTGCTGAAGCAGGACAACGATGGTCAGGAATACGCAGGCGATGACTTCCACAATGGAAAGGGCGAGTTTTACGGTGCTCATTTTGATTCCTCCGAAATCCAATTTGTGTATGTTATCCCTGAGATGATAGCCCGCATGGGACACAATTGCATATCTTATATCATAGCATGGTCTGTTCATTTTTGCAAGTCCAAACGACAAAAAAGGATACAAAACGCAGAAGATACCGTTTTTCTGTATGCGATCAGAGATGTGTGGGGACAGACGCGCGGAGCAGATCGGTCAGGGGCGCACCGGCGCGGTTGGAGGTGATCCTGCCCGACTGCATGTCGATGACCGAGAACCGGACGGAGGACCAGCCGGACTGCGGCTTTCGGTAGCTTATTTCGCTTGCACGCCAGCGTAGGCGGGAGAGTGCAGAGCTGTCGGCGCTCGGACAGATCAAAATGAGGCTGATGAGCGTGAACTGGTGGGAAGCGTCCGGCTGGACGAGGATGCGCTGCAGCTCCTGTGCATATTTCCACCAGTCATCGAGTGCGGCGCGATCCAGATGGGGCGCAGAGAACAGGAGCCGGTGTTCGTGGCTATGTACCGGTGCACCGCCGATGGGGATGACGCCGAGCATTTTCGGCTCCATGTTGCTGTCGAATCGTGCGTGCAGGGCGGTCAAACGGTCTGCAATGGATACATTGCGCTTGCTGTGAAAGAGCGGATCCAGATGGGATTCGATGCTGTCGCGCCATGCAGTAAAATAAACGGGGAAGTTTTCTTGTTTGCTCATAAAAAATATCTCACAGATCTGCCGGATAGCTGCCGGACTCAGTCATACGGCGCAGGGTCTCCTGCACATTGGGTTTATCCGCCTGATAGGTCACGCCGAACCATTTTGCGCTTGTAGTCAGCACCTTTGCCGTTGCCTTGCCCTCAGTGATGAGGGTATCTACCGCGGAAGGCAGATAGAATTCCGCCTTCATCGGATCTTGCGGCAAGCGTTCGCGGAAAAAGTCGTGCAGCTGTGCGTCCAGCTCCTTGAGGAAGGAGGGGGTGAAGCCCCAAAGGTTCATGGAGACCGGTGTGCCGGCTGCGATCTCGCCGCCTGCGCCGTCGGTAAAGCGGATCACACCGTCCGCTTCCCGCGCGATCTTGGTGCGCTCGACGATATCGGAGAGGAAGCCGTCGGCATCCGCCGTACATACACCGCGAGAGACCGTGCCGTTTTCCGTCAGGGTGTTTTCCACGGCGTATCCGACCATACAGTAGCGATATTTGTCATCATCTTCGGTATGTGCGAGGAAATCATACATCTTGGCAAAGGCGTCTGCACCGTAGAAGTCATCGGCGTTGATGACGGCGAAGGGGGCGTCTACGACATCCTTTACGCAGTAGATGGCGTGGCCGGTGCCGAGCGGCTTTTCCCGTCCTTCCGGAGCGGTGAGATCCTGCGGCAGAGCGGAGAGGGTCTGGTAGACATAATCGACCTGCATGAAGCGGCGTGCTTTTTGTCCGATCGCCTGTTCGAAAGCCTCTTCAAGCTCGGGTTTGATGATAAAAACAGCACGGCGGAAGCCTGCACGATATGCGTCGTAGATCGAGTAATCCAGGATGATTTGTCCATTCGGACCAAGAGGATCGATCTGCTTGAGCCCGCCATAACGAGACCCCATACCGGCAGCCATGATGACCAAAATCGGCTGATTCATTTGATAGCTCCTTCCAAAATATGTGTTCTCATAATCTTATCAAAATGTACCTCTATTATAACCGACAAGCACCGCGCTGACAAGAGTGAGGGTAGCAAAATTCACGAATTATCCCCCCGGAACCTGTGAAAAATTAAACAAGTTAGAAAAAATAAAATTTGTCAGACACAGAACGCGTGAATACATTGAAAAAAAACCGGTAAAATGATAAAATATGTAAGGTTGAAAACAATGCAAAGAAATGCTTTCTGTCTATTTGCTTTAGTACGAAAAGAGAGGTAGATCTATTATGATGCGTAGAACAAAAATCATTTGTACGCTCGGACCGGCGACCGACGACAAAGAAGTCCTGAAGGACATGATGCGTGCGGGCATGAACGTTGCCCGTATGAACTTCAGCCATGGCTCCCATGAGGAACACAAGGGCCGCATGGATCTGGTCAAGGAATGCCGCGAAGAGCTCGGCCTGCCGATCGGTATCATGCTCGATACCAAGGGTCCTGAGATCCGTACCAAGACCTACAAGAACGGCAAGATCGAGATCCAGGACGGACAGACCTTTACGCTGACCACCCGTGATATCGAAGGCGATGAGAGCATCGTTTCCATCACCTACGAAGGCCTGCCGAACGATGTACAGCAGGGTACCCGCATCCTCATCGATGACGGCCTGATCGCTTTTGAGGTACAGGAAGTCAAGAACGGTACCGATATCGTTTGTAAGGCACTCAATGGCGGCCCGCTGTCCAACCGTAAGTCCATCAACGTACCGGGCATCAAGCTGAACATGCCTTTCGTTTCCGAAAAGGACCGTGCAGATATCATCTTCGGTCTGAGTCAGGATATCGACTTCATCGCGGCTTCCTTTACCCGTACCCGTCAGGATGTCCTCGATATCAAGGCGATCCTCAAGGAGTATGGCAAGGAAGATGTGCAGATCATTGCAAAGATCGAGAACATGGAAGGCGTTGACAATGTACGCGATATCCTCGAGGAGGCAACCGGTGTCATGGTAGCCCGCGGCGACCTCGGCGTAGAGGTTCCGTACTACGAGCTGCCTGAGATCCAGAAGCACCTCATCAAGACCGCGATCTCCATGGGCAAGCGCGTCGTAACTGCGACCCAGATGCTCGACTCCATGGCAAAGAACCCGCGTGCGACCCGTGCAGAGGTATCTGACGTTGCAAACGCTGTATTCGATGGCACTTCCGCGATCATGCTGTCCGGTGAGACCTCCGTTGGTAAGTATCCGGTCGAGACCGTGCGCACCATGTCCCTCATTGCATCCAATGCAGAGGCAAAGATCCATTATGATCGCCGCCGCGTGACCCGTGACGAGTTCACAGGCATGGATATGAAGGGCGACAAGAAGACCAATGCGATCGCACATGCGACCTGCACCACTTCCGCAGATCTGGGTGCAAAGTGCATCGTTGCAGTTACCCGTTCCGGTTCTACCGCTTATGCAGTATCTTCTTTCCGTCCGGGTACGCTGATCGTTGGTGCGACCTACGACGAAAAGACCTTCCATCGCATGACCATGTCCTGGGGCGTGCTTCCGGCACTCATCAAGGAAGTTGGCTCGGGCACAGAGCTCTATACACAGGCTGTGCATGCAGCAGTCAATGCATGCAATGTAAAGCCGGGGGATATCATCAGCGTAACCGCTGGTATGCCGGTCGGTCATGTGTACTATACAAACACCCTGCGCGTGATCGAGGTAACACAGGCTTACATCGATATGGCGTTCGAGGACGAATAATTGAGCATTCGGCGGCTGTTCCGCGTCCTTTGGCGATGCCTGCTTCTGGTCATACTCGCCATTGTGATCGTTGGGGGCTGGTTTACATTCCGCTTCTTTGCGGATAACGGCTACCAGCGGGATACAGAGTCGCTTCGAGGAGCAGATCTTGGGATCCAGAAAAAAGCCGGGGGCAGCATCGAAAACATCGCGCTCTTTGGCGTCGATGCAGACAATGACGGCACACGCCGTGCCGACTGCATCATGGTGCTCTCCCTCGACCGCGCGGATGGGCAGGTCAAAGTGACCTCCCTCATGCGGGATTCCAAGGTGGAGATCGACGGACATGGCACAGGCAAGCTCAACCATGCGTACAGCTATGGGGGGCCTGCGCTTGCCATCCGCACGATCAACCAGAATTTCGGTCTCGATATTGCGCACTATGCACAGGTCGATTTCTCACAGATGGCAAATCTGATCGGTGCACTGGGCGGTGTTGTGATCGATGTCAAAGAAAAAGAGCTTCGGGAACTGAATAAGTTTATTGGGGAATATTGCCGCGCCGCCAATACGCCGGAATGTCCGGTGGAACAGGCTGGCCCACAGCGACTCAATGGGATCCAGGCGATGAGCTATGGACGCATCCGCAAGGGTGGGACAGGCGATGACTGGGGGCGCGTAGAACGGCAGGCAGTGGTGCTGGAGGCGATGTTCCAGCGCGTGCAGGGAATGTCCCTGCCTGAGCTGACAGAGCTTGCACCGAAAATGCTGAAATATGTGACTTCCGACCTGTCCCTTATGCAGATCACGGGACTTGCGGCAGGTCTGCTGCGGCATGGGATGCCGGAGATCGACCATGCAAGGATCCCTGTGGATGGCACATGGGATTACGGCGGAAAGCATCAGCAATATATTGTCTTTGATCTGGAAAAGGCGTCTGCTCGCCTCTATGATTATATCTATAACGATGTGCCGCTCAGCGGCACATAAAGAAAACGGACGCGTATGCGTCCGTTTTCTGCGTTTATCTTTTATTCTGTATCTTGGGGTGTCTGTGATCGAGATTCCCGTAGCCAGCGGTAAAAGGTAGAGACCGAGATGTGCAGCCGTTGGGCGGCTTCCTCAGCGGAGATCGCATGGGATTCATACAGCCCACGGATCTTATCAAAACGCTTGTCGGAGCATTTTTTGCTGGGACGTCCAAGACTGACGCCGCGCCGCTGCGCTTCCTCTCTGCCGGCCTGCTGGCGTTCGTAAAGCTCGTTCTGTGCCTGCGTACTGACTTCACACAGGGTATCTTCCACAAGTGCGCAGATCAGCTCACGCAGGGTTCCGGAACCTGTCTGCTGATCGAGTGTTTCCGGCGGTATCTCCAGCGCGGCGAGTTTTTTGCGCAGGATCGCATCGATCTTGTCGGGCGTCGGTCGTTTATATCCTGGTATCATAATAGATCCCCCTTGTGCCGGATGAGATAATGTGTCATGAAACATATCTTATTTTATACCAAATAGGCACGGGAGACAAGCCGTAAAATCAGTTATCCTTTGCGCCGGCGATCAAATAGCGGTAAACCTGTGGCTTGAACTGTTCATAAAGACCGAGCTGGGTATAGAGATCCCGATAAAATTCAAAAAGCTCCAGCTTGGTGGTAACAGTATGTCCGAGCGAGAGTGTGCTCGTCAGGCTCTTGTCGCGCTTGCGGTAATAATAGATGGGTGTCTGCAAGGCACAGAAGGTGCTGGCATAGCGGAAGTATTCCAGATTGAACTGGAAATCCTCACTCCAGTGCAGGGACTCATCACAGCGGATGCCATGCTGCATGATGAGTTCGCGCCGATATAATTTGTTCCACATGACCCCGTAATAAAAGCTTGCCGGTTCATCGAGCAGCTGACGTGCAAATAGACGCTGATCCATGACGCGTGTGGTCTGCAAAAAACCATAGACTGCCGTTTTGTCGTCGGTCACACGGCAAAAATGGGAGATCACAAGATCGGCGTTGGTTTCTTCGGCGCGCTCCACCAGCAGGCGGGTCGCGTTGACATCCAGCCAGTCATCGCTGTCTAAGAATTGCAGGTATTTTCCGTGCGCGTGTTCGATGGCAAGGTTGCGTGTCGCAGAGACACCGCTGTTTTCCTTGTCGATGACACAGAAGCGCGGATCACGCTTGGCATACATTTCACAGATATCAAGGCTGGCATCGCTGCTGCCATCGTTGACCAACAGCACCTCAAGGTTCTGGTACCGCTGTCGGCGCACACTTTCGATGCAGGTCGCAAGATCGGGAGCCGTATTGTATACGGGGATGATGATGCTGACCAGTGGGGTTTGTTCGTTCAGAATAGCCATCTCCTTTATATGGGGGGATCCTGTCTTTTAGTATATCATAGATCGGCGTGATAACAAATGAGATCCCCGCATTTTGTGCGGAAAGCCCGATGGGATCGATGGGAACCCAAAGCGGCAAAAAGGAAGTTCTCCTGCTCTAAGAAGGGCAGAAAGTCATAAAATACAGATATGTGTTTATTTTGACACATTTGGAGTGATTTCCGCAGAAGTATTTTTATAAAACAGATAAAATGAAAAATATTGTGAAAAAATCCACAATCGGGATTGACGGAATCTTTATTAGCGATTAAAATAAATACATAGACCGATTATCGAATACCACGAAAGAGAGGAAATTTGGCTATGAAGGAATTTAACTACACGATTCAGGATGCTCTGGGTATCCATGCACGTCCGGCTGGCCAGCTGGTCAAGGTTGTAAAGGAGTTCTCCAGCAAGGTCATGATCGAAAAGGCTGGCAAGTCCGTAGATGCAACCCGTCTGATGAGCCTCATGGGTCTCGGCGTAAAGCAGGGCGATGCCGTTCGCGTAACTGTAGAAGGTGCGGACGAGGCTGATGCATGTGCAGCAGTTGAGAAGTTCTTCACAGAGAACCTGTAAGTCGTATCGAATATCAAAAGAGCAGCCGATGGCTGCTCTTTTTT
>JARIAV010000159.1 GCA_029257685.1 Butyricicoccus sp. | reverse complement strand
ACGGGCGGTGCGCCGTCCATACGGCGCCGCATCAGGAAGATGGATGCGCAATGGAAGGGGGCGTAAGGGTGTACGCCCTGCCAATATAAAAGGAAGAGGTAAAGCTATGCAATCCAAGCAAATCATTCAGGTCGAGGACAAGGTGCCTGCGCGTCTGCTCGTACCGCTGTCCATCCAGCACATGTTCGCCATGTTCGGCGCGTCCGTGCTCGTGCCGTTCCTGTTCGGCATCAGTCCGGCGATCGTGCTGTTCATGAACGGCGTGGGTACGCTGCTGTTCATCGCCATCACCAAGGGCAAAGCACCGGCGTACTTAGGTTCTTCGTTCGCGTTCCTTGCTCCGGCTGGCATCGTCATCCAGAACTGGGGCTATGAATACGCGCTCGGCGGCTTCGTGGCAGTCGGCGCGATCGGCTGTATCCTTGCAGCAGTCGTCTATAAATTCGGTACGGACTGGATCGATGTGGTGCTTCCGCCTGCGGCAATGGGTCCGGTCGTTGCGCTCATCGGTCTGGAGCTTGCCGGAAGTGCGGCAAGCACGGCGGGCGTCGTAGGCGAGGTCATCGAGCCCAAAAATGTCATCGTATTTCTGGTGACGCTGGGCGTTGCGGTATTCGGCAATGTGCTGTTCCGCGGCTTCCTGTCCGTCATCCCGATCCTCATTGCGATCCTCGCAGGCTATGCGGCGGCAGTTATGACCGGCGTTGTCACCTCGGCGGATCTCATGGGCGCACTGAGCCAGAACTTCATTCAGGTGCCCCATTTCCAGATGGCAAAGTTCAAGCTGGAAGCGATCCTTGTCATCCTGCCGGTCATCCTCGTCATTGCCTCGGAGCATATCGGTCACCAGATCGTGACCGGTCAGATCATCGGGCGCGACCTGCTCAAGGATCCCGGTCTGCACCGCTCGCTGTTTGCGGACAACTTCTCGACCATGGTTTCCGGTATGATCGGCTCGGTGCCGACCACGACCTACGGTGAGAACATCGGTGTCATGGCAATGACCCGTGTATATTCCGTGCGCGTCATCGCAGGCGCGGCGATCATTTCCATCATCTGCTCCTTCGTCGGCCCGCTCGCGGCACTCATCCAGACCATTCCGGGGCCGGTCATCGGCGGCATCTCGTTCCTGCTTTACGGCATGATCGGGACTTCCGGTCTGCGCGTGCTCGTCGATCATCAGGTCGATTACAGCCGCAACCGCAACATGGTGCTGACCTCAGTTATCTTCGTTGTGGGTCTGTCCGGTGTTTCGGTGGGCATTGGCGATGTACAGCTCAAGGGCATGGTGCTCGCTGCCATCGTTGCCATGATCCTGAGCCTCATTTTCTATGTGCTCGACCGCCTGAAGTGGTCGAACGACAGCGCAGCATAAACATGCGATCCTCCCCAAAAACACGGGGAGGATTTTTGTCTGTTTTATCAAAAAAGATGGGGTGAAACTTGGGGAGAACGCCAGAATGAATGGTGATTTTGCATAAAAAACAGACGTGCAATTATAAAGGATATCCTATTGTGTTTGTTCATGGCACATGCTATGGTGGAACTGCTTTCAATTGAAAAAAAGGTCGTCTGGTATGGGGGTGTGCACACGGGACGGAACAGCCGGAAGGAACGCTGCGTGCACGGGTATGACCCGAATCCGGATATTGCAATATTCTTGGAGAGCGCCCCAAAAGCCGCGTGCTTTTGGGGGCTTTTTTGTATCGCAGAGAGAGACAGGCTTCTATTTCACGAGCGGGCGTGATAAAATAAAAGCAAAAGACGGCTGTGAAAAAATCGCAGGAGAGATGTAACATTTTTCCAAAACAGACCGTCATAATAAAGCGAGATGTTTTGGAGGGAAGCGATCTGTTATTTCGATCAGTGGAGGATAAACTATGAAGACAAAAAAATCGATCCTGAAAAATACGGCGGCTTCGATC
>JARIAV010000154.1 GCA_029257685.1 Butyricicoccus sp. | reverse complement strand
TATCGGCATCGATGAACGTGGCTTTGCGCCAGGGGCGTTCGATGTGGTCGAGTCCGTTAAGAACGCACAGGGCAAGCACCTCAAGATCATGGGATATATGGACAATGTAGGAGACAAGAACAAATATGCACTTGCACTGCGCTGCACCGATTACAGCATTGGAGACAATGCGGCGCAGACCGGACATCCGCAGGAGTTTAAGAAGCTGCTGGCAGAGCGTGATGCCAAGGGACTCAAAACAACGTTCTATTCCTGCACAGAGCACAGACCGGGCAATTTCTCGCTAAGTCAGCCAGTGGAAAGCTATTATTCGGTTGTCAACACGCGAAAAGAGGGCGCAACGGGCTTTGCGCGCTGGGCGTATGATGCATGGGTAGAAGATCCGCTGGAGGATGCGACCCATCATTCCTTTGAACCGGGTGATTGCTTCGTGATCTATCCAGATCTTAAGAGCAATAAGGATCATGCACAGGCAAAGTATTCTGTACGTCTTGCGCGTATGGCAGAGGGTGTGCGCGATAACAACAAGATCATGCTGATGGTCGAGCAGTATCCTCAACTTCAAGCGAAGGTAGATGCACTCTACCAGACCATCCAGACCAAGGCATATACAGCAAATGACCGCTACCTGACAGACAAGGAGATCGATGCTCTGCGCACAGAGATGCAGGCGTTCAAGGAAGGGCTCAATGCGCTGACAAAGGAATATATCGCTTTGGGTGGAAAGGGGATCGCAGAGACGAAGCAGCCTGAGGCAGCCTGAATAAGGATAAAAGTACAGTACACTGAAGATATATAGGACGAACGGCTTTTGAAGGCCGTTCGTCTTTTTTCACGGGGACAGAACAGGGGGCGATCGGGATAGATAAAAATTGATAAAAGGTCTTGTCAGGCACTGGATTGTATGGTAAAATAAAAAAGCTGTTATAAGGACAGCGCACTTGGAGAAGTATCGAAGTGGTCATAACGAGCTCGACTCGAAATCGAGTTGGCGGTAACACGTCACGTGGGTTCGAATCCCACCTTCTCCGCCAAAGTATAAAGGATCTCATGCCGTGGGAAATCACCTGCGGTGTGAGATCTTTTTTTGTTCCTGCCAAAACGGGGCAGGAGAAGAAGACGAGAGAAGATCTGCGATTCATACAGAAATTGACGAAGTTTTGCGAAAAACAGGAAAGAAATATACGGGAATTAGACGAAATAGAGAAAGGCGGCAAAACAGGAAAAAGCACGGAAAATTCTTTGAAAAAAGTGTTGACAATAAAGTTAGTGTATGTTAACATATATCCAGAGGTTAGCCAAGGCTAACACTCGAAGGATTCACTTCTTTCTCAAATTCTCGAATCATTCCCCCTATGTGGACGGTATCCGCAGTACCGTCCACGATGTGGGAAGATGAGAAATTTTTTTAAGGCACATAGTTAGTTTCTGCTAACTTCCCCATAGGAGGACATACGATGTATTCGTTTGATCTGTTGCTTGCCGAGCACAGCGCACCTGTGCTGGCAGGACTCAAAACCGCAAACCTGATTTCATGCAGAAAAGCATGGTATCCCAATCTGCCGCAGACCATCGAGATCTATCAGAGAGCGTTTGCAAAGCAGGGGATCCGCTTCCGCATCCTGTGCAGCTGCGATTATCGCTTCCTGCTTCTGGTGTATCGCCCCGATCGTCTGCTCCGTGACTTGGGCACGAAGGAGGCACGCACCCTGCTCAAGCAGTTCGATTATCCCATGCATAAGGGGATGGATGCACTGCTCGAGCATCTGAGCCGGCGCACCGCGGATCAGCGAGAGTTTCCACATGAGATCGGCTTGTTCCTCGGGTATCCGGTAGAAGATGTGCGCGGCTTCATCGAGCAGCGCGGCAAGGACTGCAAGTTCAGCGGATACTGGAAGGTATACGGTGACGTTCAGGCGGCAAGACGCCTGTTCCACCAATATGATCGCTGTCGGGATACGGCACGCGGCTATGTAGAGCGTGGTATGACAATCTTAGAATTGTTTGCTGCATAAATTCCAATTCAAATTACATCTTTCAAATTACACCACAGTACAAAAGGAGATCTACCCACATGAATCAGATTGCTGTTATTTACTGGAGCCAGACAGGAAACACCGAACAGATGGCAAATGCGGTCTGCGAAGGCATCAAGAACGCAGGCGCAGAACCAGTATTGCGCACAGTATCCGAGATCAGCGCACAGGATGCAGCTGCTTATGACCGTATTGCACTGGGCTGTCCGGCCATGGGCGCAGAGGTGCTGGAGGAGTGCGAATTCGAGCCGTTCTTTACCGAACTCGAAGGCAAGCTCGGCGGCAAGCGCGTTGCACTCTTTGGCTCCTATGGCTGGGGCGATGGTCAGTGGATGCGTGACTGGGTCGCTCGTACAGACGATACCGGCGCGATCCTCGTTCCGGCAGAAGGACTCATGCTGCATGAGACACCGGACGATGACGGTCTGGCAGAATGCCGCGCACTTGGCGAGGCCCTCGCAAAGGCATAACTTGCGGGAACAACCGCTTTTGCGGATTCCACATACAAAACTTCTCATCTAATCCAAAAGAGGGTTTGCTGCCCACATACCAGCAAGTCCTCGCCTCCATCCTTGTAACACGAAAAAAGCAGATGGTTCGTGCGTCGGAAACACGAACCGGACAGAAAAGATCTGTGATACGGAACACAGATCGGATCAACCTGAGTCTGTAACACGGAAATGCAGGCTTACAAACGTGAACTTGTGACACGGAAACACAAGTCCTCCTATGTCCTGCGTGCAGCACGGAACCTGCACGCAGGGAACAATTCTTGCATCTGTGGCACGGAAACGCAGATGCAGCTCAAATTGCTTGTGACACGGAACCATGAGCAATCAAAAAAAGCAGCGATTTCGCTGCTTTTTTTGTGTCTTTATACAGGATGAAAATAGGGGGACAGGGTGGGAAGCGTACCAAGCCGCACCGCCTCTGTCGGGAAATCGCGTTGCAGGCGGCTGGCACAGCGTGTGCAAAAGGCTTCATACACGGCGGTGTCCTGTCTCATTTGCTGTTTGAAGCCCCAGATATGGGTGAACCAGTCCTGTCCGGAGCCGAACAGCTCAGGCAGTTCCATAAGGGAGCAGATGGGGATTCCTTTTTGCCGCGCAAGCATGGGCAGCAGCCGCTGCTCTGCAAAGACCATATAGGTCAGGTGATGGTCAGCAGGGGAGGCGGCACGCATGAAGTCCAGCGCGGTCTCGGTGTAGTACCGTAGAAAATCACCATCGCCAAACCATGAAAGCGCGGTGTTGGTGGGGCGCACTGACCAGTCGAGCGTCGTGAAATCAAAGGGGCGGTGCGTATGCAGGGCACTGGCATCGGGATAGATATCGGGCATGATGTCCTCACGATGGATGACGGCGAGCGGGTGGGGGGACAGCCATGCGGAGAGGTCGTGCCATACGATAAAATCGGTGTCCAGCATGACGCAGGGGGCACCGAATGTGCGGAGGGCATGGAGTTTGCCGGCTGCCCAGAAGCATACAGGGTCGATGGCAGGGTCTATTTCGTCCAGTACAGGGTGGATCCCGCCATCCCATAGGAAGTCCAGTTCATATTTTTTATAATAGTCCTGTGCGATGGAGTCGCACAGCATGGAGATCGAGCCGTTTTCGCGCCGCCAGACAAGGGCGGAAAGCGCCGTTGTCAGCAGCTCTGCCGCGTCGATGTGGTAGGGGCGATCTGCAGGGTGACGGGCGAAGAAAGGGCGTGTCCAGTTAGAATGAAATGCACGCATATTAGATGAGCTCCAAGCCATATCCGCCAACGGCGAATGGCATTCCGGAAGATGTGCTGGAAAACGAGCCGGAAAACGAGCCGGAAAACGAGCCGGAGGAGAGATAAGAGCCAAACATCCAGCTTGTCTGCCATGAGGTCGCAGAGGAAGCAGTCCAAGAGGAGCCTGGGAGCAGTTCTCCCTTTGCCATGATGGGGTATGCAGGGGTTTTGACTTCGATGGGGTACCAGCCCACATGGACAGGGGGGAAGTCAAAGACGGCCTGTGGGATGGGCAGAGTGGGCGCAGAGAACACCTCTGGGGTGGTTGTCTGAGGTTTTTTGTGTGGGGCACAGTGCCGTGTGAAGCTGTCCTCGTCGAATACAACTCCGTCGAGTTCGCGGAAGTGTACGGGGTCAAGGGCTAAAATAGGGTTTTTTGTTTTGGTCGCCATGGGTGAGTCCTCCTTGCCGGTCTATTTTTATTATACGAGAAGAGGGACAAGGGCGCAACTATTGAGAGGAGCAAATTTTAGAAATTTGGAAAAACGTTGGGTTTTTCATTCCTCATATTTTGAGTTTGCTTTAGAAAGCAAAGAGGAAATGTTTTGGAATGTCCGTCCGGTTTTCTTTTCTGCAAAAAAGATTTGCCCCAAAGCAAAGGGCAACGTGTCGCGGTTGCGCGACGGCAGGTGAAATCTATGTTCGCACATATTGTGGAGTGTTTGGAAATCCGTCCGGTTTTCCTTTCTGCAAAAGAAATTTGCTTGGAAGCAAAAAGTAACGTGTCGCGGCCGCGCGACGGCGGCATAAGGACTATAACCTTGCGGTTCTTGTCCTTATGAATCCAACACTCCCCCTCCATTCGGTTTGCCTTGATGCCGCCGCTAGGGTGTGAAAGTATGAGCTCCGCCACAGGCGGGTCTTCCGCGGTCGGTTCGCTTCTGCGATAGTGCCCCAAGGAGTGGGAATGTATGAACTCCGCCACAAGGCGGGTTTTATCGAGCCCTTTTTGGTGCAGGTTGTTCATGCGACTGTATCGGCTGTTTCTGCGTTATTTCGCAACCAGGACTGGCAATTCTTTTTGCGTTTCGGATAAAAGGGTTTCGTTGGTTCTTTGAAGTTCACACGTTGCCGCATCCGGAACGAGCCGACCGGTGTGCGCACTGGTCGGACTGTTCCAACGCTGCGGACTCTTTCTGCTGGTGGTGTGTGCTCGAACGTCCATTGCACCTGCTTTGGGTGCTGGGCGACGTTTACGCGAGCGTTCATGGAGGGGCTGGTTGGGAAAGTGCCACGCTTGCATTGCTCATTGCCTGCAAAGCTCTGCACATACTTTTCTTTCTGCTTGCCTGAAAGAGTCTGCACTGCACCCCTTTTGTAAAAGGGCTGAAGAAGACCCGCCCTGCGGCGGAGTTCATACATTCACACCCTTGGGGCATTTCGCGGAAAGAATCCGACTGCGGAAATCCCGCCCGTGGCGGAGCTCATACTTTCACACCCTTTCGGCGGCAGATAGGTCAATCTGATGGAGAGGGATGGGGAGGATTCCAAAGGGCAGAGGAAACCGTAAGGTTTCCAGCTCTTTGGCCGCCGTCGCCGGCGCGACACGTTGCTCTTTGCTTTGAAGCAAATCATTTAGCAGAAATGAAAATCCTACGGATATTCCCAACTCTCCACAGCTTGTGGAAAAAATCCCCCTTTTCTGTGCCTTTACATTGATATTGTTTTCCCGTATAATGAAAGAAAAAACAAGATGAAGGAAATGAAAATGGAATTTTTAACAGAACAGCAGGACGTTTGGAGCCGCTTGCAGGCAGAAACACGCCCGA
>JARIAV010000141.1 GCA_029257685.1 Butyricicoccus sp. | reverse complement strand
GACGAAGTCCATGCCTTTCCCGATGGTGCAGCGGCGATCCAGACCATGCTGCTTGCCGCAGAATCCCTCGGGATCTCGACCTGCTGGATCAATCAGCTGCGCCCCTTGACGGACGACCCCTCCATTCGTCCTCTGCTGACCGAATATGGCATTCCGGAAGATCATATCGTCATCGGTTCGATCGCGCTCGGCTATGCCGCCTCTCCGACCAGCCCCAAGCCGCGCAAGGATTCCATGATCACCATTATTGAATAAATCGAGGTGTTTTGATGCAAAACTCCATGGAAACGCTGCGGTCATGGATCGCAGACTCTGACAATATCGTATTCTTCGGCGGAGCAGGTGTCTCCACGGAAAGCGGGATCCCTGATTTCCGCTCTGTTGACGGACTGTACCACCAAAAATACAAATTCCCACCGGAGACCATTCTGTCCCACACCTTTTTCATGGCACAGCCAGAGGAGTTTTTCCGCTTTTATCGCGAGAAAATGCTCTGTCTGGACGCAGAGCCAAACCCTGCCCATCGAAAGCTGGCAGAGTGGGAGCAGGCAGGCAAGCTGCGCGCGGTCATCACGCAGAATATCGACGGACTGCATCAGAAAGCCGGCTCCAAAGAGGTTTTGGAGCTGCACGGCTCCGTCCACCGGAACTTCTGTATGCGCTGCCGCAAGCCGTATTCGGTACAGGAGATCGCGGAGGGACACGGTATCCCCCACTGTACCTGCGGCGGCATCATCAAACCCGATGTCGTCCTCTATGAGGAAAGCCTCAACACCCATACGATGAACGAAAGCCTGCGGTACATCCAAAATGCGGATATCCTGATCGTCGGCGGCACGTCTCTTGCAGTCTATCCGGCGGCCGGACTGCTGGACTATTACACAGGAAACAAGCTGGTACTCGTCAATAAGACCCCTACACCGGCAGATCGACGCGCCGACCTTGTCATTCACGGTGCGATCGGCGAGGTATTCTCCGCACTTTGATCGCTGTGCAAGCCAAAATACATCGTTTCAGACAAGCGAACGCCCCAAACCACAAGGTTTTGGGGCGTTCCTGCGTTATATCGTTCGCATCAGTTCCGCGAGCATTTGTAGGAATGGGGCGATGGTATCCAGTCTCCAACGCTCCTTGGGCGAGTGACAGTCCGCAAGCTCCATGCCGACACAGATGCACTCCATATCCGGATTCTTTTCCAGCAGCAGCGAGGGTTCCAGCCCCACATGCTGCACCATGATCTCCGGCTCCTGCCCTGTGATCTTCTGATAGCAGGCCGCTGCCGTCTTACACAGATGACTGTCTGTTTGCTCCTGCCACACAGGATAACGGCTCGTGATGGTTCCGGTAAAGCCGCACATGCCCGCAACCATGCGGTGACTGGTCTGAAGGGCCTGCTCTGCCTGCGCATCCATACATCGGATCATGGCATCCAAATAAATGACCCCATCAGCTGCGTATACATGCCCCAGATTGGAAGAATCTGCAACGGCATTGGGAATATGCGCATGCATGGCATAGACCCCATCGGCAAAGCCACCCAGCACGGTCAGCAAACCACTCGCCGCGTCTCCATCCCATACCATATCCGGCAATGCGATCTCCTCAATGGTGAGCCTTCCGTTTGGCTCATGCACGCGCCAGCGTTCCTCGATCCGTGCCCCAATGAGCTCGATGACCTCACGCACAGGCGCAATGGTCAGCACCTCGGCACGGCACTGATAGGGAATGGCATTGAACGCCGTACCGCCCTCGAAGTCGATGAGGGCAAACGGGGACTCCATACGCAGTTCACGCAGCAGTTCTCCCATGAGCACGAGTGCATTTTCATGTCTGCGCCCGATATCGAAGCCAGAATGTCCGCCTTGGAAGCCGTCCAGCGTCAGGCGATACGCCTGCCCCTTTGGAAGCTCCGGTGCCTTTGCCAGCACAAGCGAGCGGGTATAGCGTTCCCGCACACCGCTTGCCGCGCCGGTCACGATGCGCCCCCAGTGGAAGCCGTCCGTATTGACGAGATAGCGCACCCCCTCGACCCCCTTGGGATTGAGCTGCTGTGCCCCTTTGAGCCCGATTTCCTCCTCAACTGTAAAGATCAGGCGGAGCGGCGGATGCTCCTCTATATGCTGCGCTGCCCAAAGCATCGCGGCTACCCCTGCACCACAGTCTGCCCCCAGCGAGGACGCGCCCGCAGTACACAGCCAGCCGTCCCGCTCGATGGGCTGGATGGGGTCACGCTCCGGCACATAGTCCGTGCTGCCCACCGCACAAACCATATCCAAATGTGCCTGAAGTGCCATGCATGGTTGCTGTTCACGCCCCTGTGACGCAGGTACATCACAGAATACATTGCCGTATGCATCCTTCCACGGATGCAGCCCGATCTCTGCAAGCCGTTCTGTGATCTGTTGTGCCAGTGCCTGTTCCGCACCTGACGGGTGCGGCGTCTGACACAGCCATTCAAAAATCTGCCGTACTTCCTGTTCGATTCGATGCATATACTGCCTCCTATGATGTTCTCTTACGTTCAGGATATCATATCCTGCACAAAAAAGCAAAAGGGTCTGTCGCAGAATGCAAATTCTGCGACAGACCCTTTTATAGAAACAGGAGGTTTGCTATCATACGATCTTCACGATCGCACCCGTTTTCCAAGCCTCTGTGGTCGCATATCCAATGGCTGTGGACTTGGTGCCGTCATATACACTCACACAAGGCTGCTTGCCTGCACAAACGCAGTCGATAAACTCCTGCATCTCGAGCAGATACGCCTCGTCGAAACGCTCTGGGAAAGAACCCACACACTCAGTCACAGCGCCGGTATGGTTATAGAGCATGGCCTGATTCTTCTCCGGAACAGCCGAAATGCGGATGGAACCTTCCGTCCCGATGATCTCGGTCTCTACATGATAGCCATGCGGTGCAGTGCGTCCTACATGCACAAAGCCCAATGCGCCATTCTCAAATTTATAGCAGGCAACTGCTGTTTCATCATCGTTGGCTTCGCGGAACTCCGGATGCTTGAAAGTACAGCCCTGTGCATAGACCTCTGTTGCCTCGCAGCCGAGGAACCAGCGCATGAGGTCGATATCATGGATCGCCATATCCAGAAAAATACCGCCTGAGGTGGGGGCGAACTTGATCGCGCCCTCGACGAGTGCTTCCGGATCGATACCGGTCGCCTTGACCATATAGGGCTTACCGATCGCGCCTGCATCGATCTTCTCCTTTGCGTATGCGTAGGAGCGGTCATAGCGGCGCATGAAGCCCAGCATAAAGGTGAGCTCCGGATGTCTCTCCACGGCGCGTTCGGCCTGTCGGCACTGTTCCACATCTACGCCCAGCGGCTTATCCGTGAACACATGCTTTCCGGCATCGAGGGCAGCTTCGATCTGCCAGCAGTGCTCGGACGATGTCGTCACGATCGCGACCGCATCGATATCTGCCTTTTCGAGCATCTCGCGGAAGTCCGTATATACATCGGAAACCCCGAGCTGTGCCTTGGCAAATTCCAGTTCTTCCGGCACGATCGAGCACGCCGCGGTCAGCTCCGCATTGGGGATCTTATACGCAATATTATTTGCGTGTACCTTTCCCAGTCTTCCTAAACCCGCAATTCCAACCTTGATCTTTTTCATAACACAACTGCCTCCTGCTTTGCAGAATCCAACTTAAAAATGATATTTTCCCGTGTGCTGCCTTTATTCTAGCGTGCAGAAACAGGCATGTCAACGGGCCGTTTTCATCTTCGTGAAACATGCCTGTTCTGCCCCTGTTTTTTCGTCCGATGCGACAACAGAACCCCCCTCCTGCCCGAAATTTCGTTGTGCCTTGTGACAAAGAAAATGATATGCTATACTAAAAACAGAATCCATTTCTCATGATCTGTTTTGGGAGGGCATCTGTATGCACACTGGCAAACCAACCATACGCTCGATCGCGGCCGCAGCCGGTGTCTCGCGCGGCACGGTCGATCGGGTCATCAATAACCGTGCACATGTCAGTCCGGAGGTGCGCGCAAGGGTACAGCGGATCGCGCGCGAGCTCGGCTACCAGCTCCAGCCCAGCACGGAGGGCGCCCGATTGCAGATCGGTGTCATCGTCCCCCAATGGGAGGTGCCCTATTTTACGGAACAGACCCGCAACGGGATCCGGCAGGCGTCACGCCTGCTCTGTGCGCATGAGGTGCGGCTCATCGTAGAGGAGCTGCACAGTCGCTCGACCGATGAATATGTCCGGTGTTGTACGCGGCTCATGCAGCAGGGGATCGACGGACTGGTCATCAACGCTCCGGATAACCTCATCATGCAGACACAGATCTCCCAGATCGTAAATGCAGGCATCGCGGTCACGACCTACAACAGCGACCTGCCCCAGTCTCCGCGGCTGTGCTTTGTCGGGCAGGATCAGGTGCAATGCGGCCGTATCGCAGGCGGACTCATGCACCTTGCCATCAACGGGCAGGGCAACGTTCTCATCATCACCGGAAACATGGAGTTTCACCGCCGCCGCGTGGACGGATTTTGCAGCCGTCTGTCTGAGCTTGGCTACAGCCCCGACCGATTCGAGATCATCGAGTGTTATGAACGCTACGATCTCACCTGCGATACCGTCACGCACTATCTGCATGCGCATCCGCATACCTCTGGGATCTACATGAGCACGGAGAGCGTACAGGGCTGTATGCACGGTATCCAGCAGGCACAGAAACCGGTACACGTCATCGCCAACGATCTGACCCCACTCAACCAAAAGCTGCTGCGCACGGGACATTTGGATTTCGTTCTCCAGCAGGAATTTTCCGCACAGGTCTATGAAGCGATCCTTGCGCTCTACGACTTCCTCCTGCATGACCGCAAGCCGCGCTCCCCCATCAAATACGTTTCCACGACGGTGATCACGCCCGAAATGGTGTGACCCGATCAAAAAAACACCTCTGCATCTCTCCTTTCGGAAGATACAGAGGTGTTTCGTTCTTATCCAACCGCGATTTTTTCCAGCGGCAGACGGCTGACGCCTGCATTGTGATGGGTCTCTGCAAATGCATAGACCATCGTGAGACAGCCCACACGCCCAAAGAACATCAGGAAAATGAGGACACTCATAGACGCTGTGCTCAGGGTTGGCGTGATCCCGAGGGAAAGCCCGACCGTCGCCACCGCCGAGGAGGTCTCGAACATCGCACTCATAAGCGTTACCCCATCGAACTGTGTCAGCAGTACGGCACCACCCATGAACAGACAGATATAGCTGAAAAAGATCGTGACCGCACTGCGCAGGCAGCTGTCATCCAGACGACGACCAAACACACGCAGTTCGTTTTCGCGCGTCATGGAAGATCGCACGCACAGAAGCAGGGTGGCGATCGTGGTGGTCTTCATGCCGCCCGCGGTAGAACCGGACGAGCCGCCAATGAGCATGAGGACGATCATCAGCATTTTGCTTGAATGGGTCATGAGGTTGAGATCGACCGTATTGAATCCGGC
>JARIAV010000097.1 GCA_029257685.1 Butyricicoccus sp. | reverse complement strand
GGTGCTGTGCGCAAGCTGGGGCGTGTTGACCACAAGGACGCCTTTTTGGATACCAACGCCATCGAGCGGGAGCGCGGCATCACGATCTTTTCCAAGCAGGCTGTTTTATATCCATCGGATGATTTGGAGATCACCCTGCTTGATACGCCCGGACATGTGGACTTCTCCGCTGAGATGGAGCGCACCCTACAGGTGCTGGACTACGCCATTCTGGTCATCAGCGGCACAGACGGTATTCAGGGGCACACCCTCACTCTGTGGCAGCTTTTGCGCCAGCACCATATCCCGACCTTTCTGTTCATCAACAAAATGGATCTGGCTGGAGCCGATCACGACGCCCTGCTTGCCGAGCTGCAAAATCAGCTCTCGGAGGGCTGTATCGACTTCTCCGCCGCACCGGAGGAGATCGCGGAGGCCATTGCCATGACCGATGAATTCTTGCTGGAACAGTACCTTGGCGGACAGATGCCGGACGATACCCAGATCCGATCGGGTATCGCTTCCCGTTCCATCTTCCCCTGCTATTTTGGTGCAGCACTTTCCCTGACCGGTGTACAGGAATTTCTGGATGGTCTGACCCGCTTCACCCAGCCGCCGCACTATCCCGAAACATTCGGGGCGCGTGTTTTTAAGATCTCGCGCGACGAACAGGGGGCACGTCTGACCCATTTGAAGCTCACAGGCGGCAGTCTGCCCGTGCGCAGTATGATCTCCGGCACAACCGGAAAGGAAAGCTGGCAGGAAAAGGTGCATCAGCTCCGCATCTATTCCGGAACACGTTTCCAGACCATCGACCGCGCGGATGCCGGTATGGTGTGCGCAGTCACCGGCTTGACCCATACCTATCCGGGACAGTCCCTGGGCGCAGATACGACCGACCGCGCCGCCGTGCTGGAACCGATCCTGAACTACCGCATCCTGCCGCCTGTCGGCTGTGATACCCATACCCTGCTTTCCAAGCTGCGGCTTATCGAGGAGGAGGATCCCTTGCTCCGTGTCCTGTGGAACGAACAGCTGGACGAGATCCATGTACAGCTTATGGGGCAGGTACAGCTGGAAGTGTTGACACGGGTGATGGAGGATCGCTTTGGTCTCGGTGTCACCTTTGACCACGGCAATATCGTGTACAAGGAGACCATTCAAAATACCGTCATCGGCATTGGTCATTTTGAACCGCTGCGGCATTATGCCGAAGTGCATCTGCTGCTCGAACCGGCACCACGCGGCAGCGGCATCACGCTGGATACCGATTGTCCCACCGAGATGCTCGATCCCGCCCATCAGCGTCTGATCCTCAGCCATCTTGCGGAAAAGACCCACCGTGGCGTACTGATCGGCGCACCGCTGACCGATGTGAAGATCACCCTGCTCGCCGGACGCGCACACGTCAAGCACACAGAGGGCGGCGACTTCCGGCAAGCGACCTATCGCGCCGTCCGGCAAGGGCTGATGCAGGCGGACAGCCTGCTGCTGGAGCCCTGGTACGCCTTCACCCTGCGTATCCCCCAAACTATGGTCGGGCGTGCCATGACCGATCTGCAACGCATGAGCGGTACCTTTGCACCGCCCGAGATCCA
>JARIAV010000094.1 GCA_029257685.1 Butyricicoccus sp. | reverse complement strand
ACGCAAAGAGGGGCTCACAACGCGAACGCACGCAGCTCCCGTGCGATACAGGATCCTCTCCCTCGTCCTTGTCCGTTCCGCCTGCGCCGCAGCCGGTAAACAGGCTCGTGGTCAGTGCTGCTGCCATCGTCAGTGCCAATACTCTTTTCTTCATCTTTCTTCCTCCTCAGAACGGATTCTGTTCCGTATCCGGGGCCGCAGCCCCTTTCGTTGATTTCATTTTACCGCTCTGCGCCGCGTCGGTATATAAAAAATTTTTTAGAATACTAGCAATTTTTCTTTTTCCGCCTCCCTCTTGTCCCTTTGCCCGAAAGCCGCGGCACACGCCCATAAATTTTTGACGGATTTTCTAAAAATCGCGGCTTTTGTGTTGAGTCTTCCCAGTGGGATGTGGTAAAATAAAATCAAACTCAGTCAATGACAGCAATAGGAGGACCACAATGAAACAGGATATGATCTTGATTCTGGATCTGGGCAGCGAGGAAAACCCAAAGCTCGCACGCGAGATCCGCGCAATGGGTGTTTATACAGAGATCCATCCGCATGACATTTCCGCCGAGGCACTTTCCGCACTCCCCGGCGTAAAGGGTATCATCTTGAACGGCGGCCCCAACCGTGTGGTGGACGGCGTTTCCATCGATGCAGGCGACGCCGTATATCAGAGCGGCCTGCCCGTGCTCTGCGCCGATCACAAGGGCGAACCTGCCCTCCCGACGGACGATGCCGCACGCGCAGACCTCCTGCGCCGCTTCGTCTTCGAGACCTGCAAGGCGGAAGCCAACTGGAACATGGAAAACTTCATCGCCGATCAGGTCGAGCTCGTGCGCCGTCAGGTCGGTGACCGCAAGGTGCTGCTCGCGCTTTCCGGCGGCGTGGATTCTTCCGTTGTTGCCGCACTCCTCATCCGCGCGATCGGCAAGCAGCTGACCTGTGTACACGTCAACCACGGTCTGCTCCGCAAGGGCGAGCCGGAACAGGTCGTCGAGGTGTTCCGCGACCAGATGGACGCCAACCTCATCTATGTCGATGCCACCGATCGTTTTCTGGACAAGCTCGCCGGTGTAGACGAGCCGGAGCACAAGCGCAAGATCATCGGCACGGAATTCATCCGCGTATTCGAGGAGGAAGCACGCAAGCTGGAGGGCATCGACTTCCTTGCACAGGGCACGATCTATCCGGATATCATCGAGTCGGGCACAAAGACCGTCAAGGCGGTCAAGTCCCACCACAATGTCGGCGGTCTGCCCGAGGATCTCGGCTTCGAGCTGGTCGAGCCGCTCAAGATGCTGTTCAAGGACGAGGTGCGCGCCTGCGGCAAAGCACTTGGTCTGCCTGACAACATGGTATACCGCCAGCCCTTCCCCGGCCCTGGTCTGGGTGTGCGCTGTCTGGGCGCGATCACGCGCGACCGTCTGGAAGCCGTCCGCGAATCGGACGCGATCCTGCGCGAGGAATTTGCAAATGCCGGTCTTGAGGGCAAGGTCTGGCAGTATTTCACCGTTGTGCCCGATTTCAAGTCGGTCGGCGTGCATGACGGCCTGCGTACCTTTGACTGGCCGGTCATCCTGCGCGCGGTCAATACCGTGGACGCAATGACCGCGACCGTAGAGGACGTGCCCTTTGCACTGCTCCAGAAGATCACCGCACGCATCACAAGCGAGGTCAAGGGCGTAAACCGCGTGCTCTACGACCTGACACCAAAGCCGAGCGGCACGATCGAATGGGAATGACCTGATCCCGTTCCCTTGAAAAGAATATGAAAAAATCCGCCTGCACAGGGAGC
This sequence comes from Butyricicoccus sp., assembly GCA_029257685.1. Lineage (GTDB taxonomy): Bacteria > Bacillota > Clostridia > Oscillospirales > Butyricicoccaceae > Butyricicoccus. Next base: position 384 of record JARIAV010000094.1, on the reverse strand, counting down.
ACTCCCCATGCAGGCGGATTTTTTATTCAAGTTCCTGCTCCAGATTGCGGAACCGCTCGGAACAGAAAAAGTCCTCGATCGTAATGCCCAGACCATCACACAGCTTTTGGATGGTAGAAGCCGTGGTACTACGATTTCGACCGCTGATAATATTGTTGACGGTAGACTGTGTTACGCCGCTCATACTGCTGAGTTTGTTGATGGAAATATCACGCTCGCCGCACAGTTCCAGAATCCGTTCCCTGACGGCTTCTCCGATGTTCATGGGTATCCCCTCCTTCTTACTGATTTTGACCGATTCGCGCTTTTGTCTGTCCGGATCGCCTTACAGTTTCCAGTCCACCGCGCTGGCACGCGCATCGACAAAGCGGCGATACAGCCCGT
>JARIAV010000081.1 GCA_029257685.1 Butyricicoccus sp. | reverse complement strand
GTCAATATCTCGATCTCCGGTCCGGCGGGCACCACACAGACCATCGACATTTATATCAATGGGGCACACGAGAGAAGAAGTGTGACCTTCCCGGAGTCGTAACGATATGAGAGGACGTATTTTGAAGGGCATCGGCGGTTTCTACTATGTAGATACCGCTGATGGCATCATCAGCTGCAAAGCACGCGGAAAGTTCCGCAAAACCATTGGAAAACCCATCGTAGGCGATCTGGTCGAGCTGGAAAAACAGGCAGATGGTACAGGCTATCTGCTCGAGATCTTCGAGCGCACCAACAGTCTCATTCGTCCGGCCGTTGCCAATCTCGATCTTGTCGTCGTCGTGGCGACTGAGGCGCAGCCCAAGACCGATCCCTTTTTGATCGACAAGGTCATTGCCATCGCGGAGAACAAGAACATCGAGCCGTGCGTCATCTTGAACAAGACCGATCTGCATACAAATGATACCCTCTATGCGGTTTATCAGAATGCGGGGATCACCGTGTTCCGTGTCAGTACAGTCACGGGAGAGGGCATGGACGCTGTACGGGACTTCCTCCACGGAAAGGCAGCAGCGTTTGCCGGAAACTCAGGGGTCGGGAAATCCAGCCTGCTCAATCAGCTGGTTCCGGACTTCGGCGCAGAGACCGGCTTGATCTCTGACCGGATCGGCCGCGGCAAGCATACCACACGCCACGTGGAGCTGGTGCCCTATGCAGGCGGCGGATACATCGCGGATACTCCGGGATTTTCTTCCTTCGATACCGAGCAGATGGATCTTGTGCTGGCAGGGGAACTGCAATACACGTTCCGTGAATTTGCGCCCTATCTGGGGGCATGCCGATTCACCGGCTGTGCCCATGTCAAGGAAAAGGACTGTGCGGTACGGGAAGCCGTACAGACAGGCAAGATCGCAAAGTCCCGCCATGACAGCTATGTAAAGCTATATGAAAGCGTAAAGGATCTGAAAGAATGGAAACTTGGCAAGGAAGCGAAGCGCTGATCCTGTCCGGCGCACCGGACAATGACATCAGCTATGTGAAAGCATTTCTGGCAGAGCATCCGGAAGTGAAGATCGTCTGTGCAGATGCCGGACTGCGCCATCTGCACGCGCTCGGCGTGTCTGCTGACCTGCTGGTTGGCGACTTCGATTCCGGATTCCAGCCGAGCGGGGACGGAGAGATCATTCGTCTCGTTCCGGAAAAGGACGATACGGACACCATGCACGCCCTGTCAGTGGTCTTGGAACGCGGCTGCAAAACGGTCTGGATCGCCTGCGCTACGGGCGGACGGCTCGATCATCTGCTTGCAAACCTGTCTCTCTGCGAATATGCGGCAGCGCGCGGATGCCGCTGCTATATCCTGGACGCACAGAATCTGGTGCAGTTTATGGCGGCAGGGGAGACGATACATATCCCAAAAGGCAGGGGATACCATTACTTTTCCATCATCCCGTTGGATCGGTGCCTGCAAGGGCTCACCATCGAGGGTGCAAAGTATCCGATAGAAGCAGCCACGGTCGACCGCAGTCAGATGTACACCGTCTCTAATGAGGTGACAGGAAATGAGGCGATTCTTCGGGCAGAAGCCGGAAGTGCCTTGGTCATTTGTTCAAAAGATCGAACAAACTGAATATTTGTGACAATCGCTCTGAATTCATTTGAGATCAGGGCGATTTTTTTATCCCCTCTGCAATGCAACTTTGGACTTGCCATCTTGCAAAAACGCAAAGCTTGCCGTATAATAGAGATACTACGCTAAGGAGGTCAAAAAATATGGTCCAAGGTCTTAAACCGATTTCCAAAATTGCATCCCAGATCCAGGCGTCTACAACACTGGTGATCGATGCCATGTTCAAGGATATGAAAGCAAGCGGGATCGATGTCGTCGGGTTTGGTGCAGGAGAACCGGATTTCCCCACACCGGAGCATATCAAACAGGCTGGCATTATGGCGATCGAAAACAACCACACCAAGTATACGCCGGCTTCCGGATTGCTTGACCTCAAAAAAGCGGCTTGCCATCGTCTGCGCATCGACAATGGACTGGAATACCGTCCGGAGCAGATCTGTGTGGCATCGGGCGCAAAGCATGCCATCTATATTGCGCTCATGGTACTGTGCAACCCCGGAGACGAGGTCGTCATCGCTGCGCCGTACTGGGTCTCTTACAGCGAGATGGTGCGTCAGGCCGGTGCAAAGCCGGTGATCGTGGCAGCCGGAGAAGATGCACATTTCAAGATCACAGCCGCACAGCTCGAAGCCGCCATCACACCGGCGACCAAGGTGTTCATGCTCAATTCGCCCTCCAACCCAACAGGTATGGTCTATACCAAGGACGAGCTGGAGGCGATCGCGGCAGTCTGTGTAAAACATAATATCTATGTATTGGCAGATGATATCTACAGCAATTTGGTGTACGATAATTTGGAATATCACTCGATCGCGTCCCTTGGAGAGGAGATCAAGCGCCGCTGTATCGTCATCAATGGCGTTTCCAAATCCTATGCCATGACGGGCTGGCGTATCGGCTATGCAGCAGCAGAGCCCGAGATCGCAAAGGTCATGAGCAACTATGTCAGCCACTCGACCTCTGCGCCCAGCACCGTTTCCCAGTATGCGGCGATCGAGGCACTCAATGGCCCGCAGGAAGATATCGCGGAAATGCGCAAGGCCTTTCAGGCACGCCGTGACCATCTGGTTGCACGCATGAATGAGATCGAAGGCGTTTCCTGCATCAAACCGCAGGGCGCGTTCTATGTCATGATGAACATGGAATCCTTCCTCGGAAAAGAGATGTATGGCCGCAAGATCACCTGTGACGATGACTTTGCACAGCTGTTCTTGGAGAAGGGACTGGTTGCAACCGTGCCATGCTCTGCGTTTGCAGCACCGGGATTCATCCGCTGGAGCTATGCAACCTCTATGCAAGAGATAGATAAGGGTTTGGATCGTCTGGAATCCTTTATTAAAAATGCATAAAGTTAGCAATAACCTGCATTTTTTCTTGCAGGGACGCTTGAAAACTGTTAAAATAAAGACGGACGTTTTGTCCGTCTTTTTATTTTTCACTATCTGAAATCTTTTATTGCGAAAGGAATGTCTGACATTGAGCGCTGTTTATGAAAGTCCGTTTTCGGCACGTTATGCTTCTGAGGAAATGCTGTATGTATTCTCCCCGGATATGAAGTTCACCACATGGAGACGTCTCTGGATCTCGCTGGCAAAGGCAGAGAAGGCTCTCGGCCTCAACATCACCCAAGAGCAGATCGATGAGATGGAAGCCAATGTGGACAATATCGACTATGCGGTCGCACGCGCACGGGAGAAGGAAGTGCGCCATGATGTCATGAGCCATGTCTATGCATTCGGTAAGGTTGCACCAAAGGCTGCCGGCATCATCCATCTGGGTGCGACCAGTGCTTATGTGGGAGACAATACCGATATCATCCAGCTGCGTGAGGGTCTGCTGCTCGTCCGCAAGAAGCTGGTTGCCGTGCTGGAGAAGCTGTCCGGCTTTGCAGAGGCACATAAGGCACAGCCGACGCTGGGATTTACCCACTTCCAGCCTGCACAGCTCACCACTGTGGGCAAGCGCGCTACACTCTGGATGAATGAGCTGCTGATGGATCTGGATGAGGTCAACTTCCGTCTGGAAAATCTGCGTATGCTCGGCTCCAAGGGCACGACCGGCACACAGGCCTCTTTTGTGGAACTGTTCGATGGCGACGGCGAAAAGATCAAGAAGATGGAGCGGATGATCGCAGATGACTTCGGCTTTGCAGGCGTGACACCGGTTTCCGGTCAGACCTATTCCCGTAAGATCGATGCACAGGTGCTGGCGACCCTGTCCGGTATCGCACAGTCCGCAGGTAAGTTCGCAACCGATCTGCGTCTTTTGCAGCACCTCAAGGAGATCGAGGAGCCGTTCGAAGCCCATCAGATCGGATCTTCCGCAATGCCCTACAAGCGCAATCCCATGCGTTCCGAGCGCATCTGTGCTTTGGCGCGTTATGTCATCTGTGACAGCCTGAATCCGGCATTCACTGCATATAACCAGTGGTTCGAGCGCACTCTCGATGACTCTGCAAACAAGCGGATCTCTGTTCCGGAGGCGTTCCTTGCAGTCGATGCCATCCTCAATATCATGATCAATGTCGTTTCCGGTCTGGTGGTATACCCCAAGGTCATCCATCAGCGCGTGATGAACGAGCTTCCCTTCATGGCGACCGAAAACATCATGATGAGCGCAGTCAAGCGCGGCGGCAACCGTCAGGAGCTGCATGAGCAGATCCGCACACACTCCATGGCAGCAGGCAAGCGCATCAAGGAGGAGGGGCTGGAAAACGACCTCATCGACCGCATTGCAGCCGATCCGATGTTCGGTCTGACCCGTGAGGAGATCCTTGCCGAACTCGATCCGGCGCGTTATATCGGACGCTGCCCTGAGCAGGTGGACGATTTCCTGCGCGAGGAAGTCGAGCCGCGCATTGCACCTTATCAGGATGATGCCGAGATCACCGTGGAAATCAACCTGTAAGCAAGAAGTGCTTTGACATTTTTCGTGCAAAGTGCTATAATACACGTCATGTGTATCAAATCTTAGGAGGGTTTAGAAACGTGAAAAAGAGCATTTTCTCTTTCATTGCTGTTCTGCTTGTGATCGGTGTCATGGCAGCGGCAGTGATTACCGGATTTACCATTCCGGGCGGCTTCGTAACGCCGGTCAATATGTCGGCGGAAGATGCTGCAAATGCAAAAGTAATCATTCCAAGCATCCATGATGCGACCAACGGCATTCGCCGCGGTCTGGATCTGGTGGGCGGTTCGTCCATCACATTCGAGGCCGATCTGCCGGAGGACTATGACAGCCAGAACCTGTCAGACGATATGAGTACGGCACAGAGTCTGCTTCGCAGCCGCCTGACCGCGGAAGGATACACCGAAGCAAACGTGTCGATCCAGGGCGATAAGCGTCTGCTGGTCGAGATCCCGAACATCAAGAATCCAGAGGACGCTGTCCAGATGCTGGGTAAGACCGCGAAGCTCACCTTTGCGGATATGTCCGGTAAGGAATGGCTGACCGGTGCGGATGTCAAGAAGGCAACTGCTGTCTTTGGCACTGCTTCTGCAAGCTCCGTCGTCAGCGAATGGTATGTTGCGCTCGAGTTTAAGTCCGAGGCGGTACAGAAGTTCTATGAGGCGACCAGCGCGATCTCCAAGCTCGATCCGATCAGCGGTCAGAACCGTCTTGCAATCGTACTGGATGGTGAGATCGTATCTGCACCGGGTGTCTCCGAGGCGATCAACAGCTCCACCTGTTCCATCAACGGCAAATTCACCGAGGAATCTGCGCGTGAGCTGGCAAACCTCATCAATGTGGGTCAGCTGCCCTTCTCCCTCAATCAGGTAGAGCTGCGCTCTGTAGGCCCGCAGCTGGGCGCAAATGCACTCAAGACCAGCGTTTATGCAGCAGCGATCGGTATTGCACTTGTCTGCATCTTCATGATCGTGGTCTACCGCCTGCCGGGCTTCGTCGCGTGCATCGCACTGGCGTTCTACTGCACACTGGAACTCATCGTGCTCGGTCTGCTGCACGTCAATCTGTCCCTGCCGGGTATCGCAGGCATCATCCTGTCGATCGGTATGGCGGTCGATGCAAACGTCATCATCTTTGAGCGTATCAAGGAAGAACTGCGTGCAGGCAAGACGGTGAAATCTGCGATCGATTCCGGATTCAAGCGCGCATTCACCGCGATCCTGGACTCCAATATCACGACCCTGATCGCAGCCGGTGTCCTGTATTTTCTGGGAACCGGTACGATCGTAGGTTTTGCAACTACATTGGGTCTGGGTGTTATCCTGTCCATGTTCACGGCACTCACCCTGACACACTTCCTGCTCAACCGCATGGTGGACTTCAAGATCCGCAACGCG
>JARIAV010000325.1 GCA_029257685.1 Butyricicoccus sp. | reverse complement strand
AAGTGTTTGAATGGAAAGAGGAAAAGAATAAAAAGGAGCGGATCTGAAATGAAAAAGCGTATTCTGTCTCTCGGTCTGGCAATGACGATGACGATGAGCCTGCTGGCTGGCTGCGGTGGCGGCGGCGGCTCCAAGAGTGAAAGCTGGAAGGTGACCTGCCCGTGGGCACCCTCAGGCGTTGCGGCAATGGTCAGCCAGAAGGCAGCCGCAAAATCTCCGGAGTACTCGGACACCATCACTTTGGTGGCAGAGGCGATCAAGGGCGATGCGGCAACCGTCAATACATGGGTCGCAGATGCAAAGCCGAACGATCCGGAATTGGTATTCGTGGGTGAGGGTCTGCTGTCCATCACATCGATCATCGACCCTGCAAAGATGCAGTTTGGCTATGAGGACTTTACTTATGTAGAAAACCTGTATTCTTCCGTTTTTGTCCTGTCCGCAGACAAGAAGCTCAACATCAACAACATTGAAGAACTGAAGGCATTCGTAGAAGCAGGCAATGAGATCAGCGTAGCTGTCAACGGTGCAACGAGCTCGGAGGCCTTCCTTGCAGCAGCACTGTTCAGCTCCATGGGTGCTGGCGATCATCTCAAGCTGACCCCATACCAGTCTGCCGCAGAGGCTGCACAGGCAGTTGCAAAGGGTGAGACACAGTTTGCCGTTTCGCATCAGTCGCAGATCCTTGAGACCTACCAGCAGGGCGGTGTCAGCGTGGTATGCGCATTTGATGAGAAGGCACTGGATGCCGGCCCGTTCGCTGGTGTCGAAGGTGTGGGTGAGCATGGATATCCGTACTTCCGCAACCGCTGCCTGATCATGGCACCTGCCGGCGCAGATGCTGCAAAGGTAAGCGAGCTGAAGGACCTCTATGACAAGATCCTCGCAGATAAAGAGGTTGCAGCTTGGCTGCAGGACACCATGCTGCTTGAAGTTGATCCCATGTCCAAGGAACAGATCGAAGAGCATATTGAGAATGTCAAGAGCATTGTCAATGAATATAAGGACGTTGTTGTCGGCTGATTGCTGATGATACCACATTCGAAACGATAGTATATATGCGGGGGAATGGGAAGATTTCCTTCCTGTTCCCCCGCGTTTGCTTTCAGAGGACAAGAGAGAGGAGATGTTGGTGCGTATGGGAAGCTGGTTGGAACAGTTCCATACCCGTATCGACGCAATGGGAGAAAAGCTCGGGAAAAAGGAGATCCGGATCCCTGTTGACTTGGTGACCGGAGTTGCATTTTTTCTGTTTGCCGTCGTGATTTTGGCGATCATGCCGCAGCAGGTGACCATTTCTGAAAAAGATGTTGTGAACGGACGCGCATTCCCAAGACTGCTGATGTTTATGATGATGATTTGCTGTGGGCTGCTCATCATCAAGGAGCTGTATAAGCTCGTTACAAAGCAGCCGCTGCATTGGAAAACCATCAACCTGCAAACAGAGATCAAGGCACTGATTATCTTAGGGATCCTCGTTGTGACCTATGTACTGTGCCGCGTGACCGATCTGTTCGTAATCGGTGCTGTTTTTTGCAGCATTGCCTTTTTGGTCTATTTCCGATGCCAAAAGAAGTCGTACTATGTCATCACCGTGACGCTGGCGGTTGTGATCTGGGCAGCCTTCCGGTTTGTCTTGGGCGTGGAATTCTAAGGGGGTGTCGATATGATGCAATATCTTGCCGGAGCAACCGGTCTGTTGTTTACGCTGCAAAATATACTTTGGATCAATATTGGCGTTTTCGTGGGTTCCGTGTTTGCTGCGATCCCCGGATTGAGTGTCATCCTTTGTGTGATCCTGTTTTTGCCGGTCACATATTCGATGACCGCCATCCCTGGTATGATGTTCCTTTTGGGTATCTATTGTGCTGGCGGATATGGCGGCAGCGTTTCCGCGATCCTCATCAATACTCCGGGTACGCCCCATGCGGCTGCAACCATGCTCGATGGACACCCGTTGTCTGAAAAAGGACGTACCAAGGCAGCGCTCAAGATCGCACTGTATGCCTCTACATTCGGCGGCATTTTCTCCGCGATCATGCTGCTGTTTTTGGGGCCGCAGGTCGCGAAGGTCGCCGCACAGCTGGGTACGGCGGAATATTTTATGGTTTGCGTTTTCGGTCTGACGATCATTGCAGGTGTATCGGGAAACAGCATCACAAAGGGACTCATCTCCGCTTGTCTGGGCCTGCTGATCTCCTGCATCGGTGCCGATCCGATGACAAGCTATGACCGTTTTACCTTTGGCGTTTCCAGACTCTATCTGGGACTGGATCTGGCTGTCTGTCTGATCGGTCTGTTTGCACTCGTTGAGATCATGGCAAAGGCGGAAAAACGATTGGATCGTCTGAACCTGAATATGCGGGAATTTCAGGACGATGGCAAGATCACAAAGGATGAATACAAGCGGATGTCGCTTCCGGTGCTGATCTCCTCGATCATCGGCGTATGTGTGGGCATCATTCCGGGTACGGGTGCTTCTGAGGCCTCCTGGTTCAGCTATAATACCGCGAAGAATATCTCAAAACACAAGGAAGAATTTGGACATGGCTGCGTGGAGGGCATCGCGGCGGCTGAGGCGGCGAACAATGCCGTGACCGGTGCAACGCTGATCCCACTGCTGACACTCGGTATCCCCGGTGATGGTACGGTTGCGATCATGCTGTCTGCGCTCATGATCAATGGTCTCAATCCGGGTCTGTCCCTCTTTACGACCGATGGCGATATCATGTATGCCATCATGCTGGGCTTGATCCTGGTCAACCTGTTCATGTTCTTGCAGGGCAAGTTCCTGACCAGCCTGTTTGCAAAGGTCGTTTCCATTCCGCAGGAGATCCTGACCCCGATCATTGTGATCTTCTGCTTTGCCGGTGCATACTCTGTCAACGAAAATTATTTCGATGTAGGCGTTGCGCTGGTATTCGGTGCGTTGGCTTGGATCCTGCGCAAGCTGGAGCTTCCGGCTGTGCCGATCCTGCTCGGTCTGGTGCTGGGGAACATGACGGAGACCAACTTCCGCCGTGCGCTGCTCATTTCCAACGGCAGCCCCAAGATCTTCTTCAGCAGCATATATTGTATGATTTTCCTGGCTTTGATTGTGCTTTCTGTTGCGATTATTGTGCGTGGTAAGATCAAGGAAGCCAAAGCCTCGGTCAAATAAGGGGGAACGTAACATGGCAAATAACATCATCTTCTATTTCACCGATCAGCAGCGCTGGGATACCTGCGGCTGCTTTGGTCAGCCGCTTGATATCACGCCAAATCTGGATCAGCTCGCACGAGAAGGCGTAAAGTTTGACAATGCATTTTCGCCCCAACCGGTGTGCGGGCCTTGCCGTGCCCTGTTCCAGACCGGCAAATATCCCACGGAAACCGGATGCTTCCGCAATAATATCATGCTGCCATCCGGGATCAAGACGCTGGGCGAATACATGGAAAAAGATGCAGGCTATGAGACCGCCTATATTGGCAAGTGGCATCTGGCGAGCGACGGAGAGCTGGAAAAGCCGCCGACGATCGACCACACCATCACAGCCATTCCCAAGGAGCTGCGCGGTGGGTATACCGGCTACTGGCGCACAGCTGATGTGCTGGAATTTACGTCGCATGGATATGACGGCTATGTGTTCGATGAGAACGATCAGCGCATCGATTTCAAGGGATATCGCGCGGACTGCATCAATGATTTTGCGCTGGAATATCTCGATCGATATGACGGCAGCAAACCGTTCTTTATGACCATCTCACAGATCGAACCGCACCACCAGAATGACCATAAGCATTACGAGGGGCCGGACGGTTCCAAGGAAAAATATGCAAACTTTGTTCTGCCGGAGGATCTCAAGGCACTCGGCGGGAATGCAGCAGAGGAGTATCCGGATTATCTGGGACAGTGCGCAAGTCTGGATGAGAATCTCGGGCGATTGGTCGCAAAGCTCAAGGAGAAGGGGCTCTATGACAATACCGTCATCATCTTTGCGGCGGATCATGGCTCACACTTCAAGACGCGCAACACAGACAGCCACCTGAACGGGTATGACGATTACAAGCGGTCGTGTCATGATGGCTGCCTGCATGTACCGCTGGTCATTGCAGGCGGGCCGTTCAAGGGCGGAAAGACCGTGACCGAGCTGGTCAGCACGGAGAGCCTGCCCAAGACGTTCCTTGCGCTGGCTGGTGTGGATGTTGGTGATGCGATGATCGGTGAGGATCTGTTGGATGTGGTGGAGCACAAAAACCCCGACCGTCCCAATGAAGTGTTTGCGCAGATCTCGGAGAGCCGCGTAGGACGCTGTGTGCGAACGGCAGAGTATACCTATTCGGTCTATGCACCCGGAGTCAACGGCGGAGAAGCCGCAAGTGCAGAGGTCTATGCGGATGATTTCCTTTATGATATGCGCTCTGACCCGTGGCAGCTCAACAACGTTGTGGCAGATCCCGATTATGCGGCAGTCAAGGCGCAGCTGCGGAAGACCTTGCTCGACTGGATCGAGAAGGCAGAAGGTACCCGTCCACAGATCATCGATTAAGGAGCAGGAGATATGTCAGCTTTCAATAAGAAGTCAGAGCAGGTATACAATTGGATCTTGGCATACATTGATAAAAACAAGTTTTCTGACAATTGGAAGCTGCCCTCGGAACATTCTCTTTGCCGCCGCTTGGATGTGAGCCGTGAAACCGTGCGTGTGGCCATGGAACGGCTGGTTGAGGATGGACTGGTCTATAAGATCAAGGGAAGCGGTACCTTCGTGAATCCGGAAATGGCTCTTTCGCGTGAGCTTGCAGCCGGAAACACAAAATGTAAGATCGGACTCATCTTGCAGGGGCAGGACAGCAGCGCAAACTCTGACTTCATTCAAGGCGTGAAGGATACACTGCTGGAAGACACCTATGATCTTCGTATTTTTCTGACAGACAACAAGTTTTCCAACGAGCGCAAATGCCTCAAGTCGGTCATGGAACAGGATTTCTATGGGTTCATCGTAGATGGTGTCAAGGCCAGTATCCTGAATCCCAATCTCGATTGTTACAGACAGCTTGCCGAACGAAAGATCCCTGTCATCTTCTATAACAATTACTATAAGAACCTGCACTATCCCAAGGTCATCGTTGATGATCTGGCGTGTGCCCGTCAGCTGACGCGGCTGCTGATCGATGCAGGACATCGTGAGATCGCCGGGATCTTCGTATATGACAACTACCAAAGCATTGAAAAGTTTCAGGGCATGATCGCTACCATTCATCAGTGTGGATTGGAGCTGGAAGACCAGTATATCAAGTGGTGTATTTCAGATGAAGCACATGATGCACGGTTTGCAAAGTGTATTTCCAAGTTCCTCAAGGGATTGCCCAAATGTACTGCGATCGTCTGCTGCAATTACATCATTTACCGCTTGGTACGCGGTGTACTGGAAAAGGAAGGGAAGCGTGTGCCAGAGGATTATTCCCTTGTCTGCTTTGACTATTCAGAAGGCGGATGGGAGGAAGACGGCGTTACCTGCTCGGTCCATCAGGGTTATGAGATGGGCTGTCTGGTCGCTGAACGACTGATGAAGATGATCGAGCGCAAGGAGTGGCATGAAAACGGAGACTCTTTCATTATGCCGCCTGAAATTTTTGAAGGAAGTTCCATTCAAACGATATAAAGAGGTCGCCCTATGCATCGAATAGGGCGACCTCTTTTATCTGAAAAGCAATCTTGCAGCATGTTGCAGCCGCGGCAGAGCATATTCAAAAAAGGTGCGGAAGGATTCACAATAGTAATTTGCAACCGTGGGAGCATCCCATACAAAGTCACGCTTGCAGCCGCCGCGGCATAACGGAAAATAAGGGCAGGATGTGCAAGCCGTCGGGCGTGTATATCCCTCTTGCAGAAAACGTCTGCTGGGTTCGGAGGAGAGCGCATCCTGCGCCGAGATCTCGTGAATATTGCCCAGATACCATTCATCCAGAACAAAAAAGTCGCAGGGGTATAAGCTCCCATCGGCTTCTACGACCAGATAGCTGCCGCAGGCACCCGAGGCTGCACAGCAGCTTGCAGGCATCCCTGTCAGCAGGCGTACATAATCGTCGAAGATGCGAATGCTTACATAGGCTCCAGCGGTCAGATCCCGATACCAGCAATCGAACAGACCGCATAGGAACTGCCCGTAGGCTTTGGGGGTCAGCGAGTAGGGCATAGAGCCGCGCGGCACTTCCAGAGGATCCAGACAGGGGATGAATTGCAGGGAGTGATTTTTGAATTTGCGCAGAGACTGATAGACCTTTTGCGGACTGCGCGCCATCGCTTTGGTGACAACACAGAGCAGATTGGTCTCGACTGCGTGCTGCTCCAAAAGCGTGAGGGCATGGCATACCCGATCCCAGGAGCCGCGCCCTGCGGGATCGATGCGAAATGCATTGTGGAATTCGCGCGTACCATCCAAAGACAATCCGACTAAAAAATCATGCTCTTGAAAAAATGCCGCCCATGCAGGGGTGAGGGAGATCCCGTTGGTTTGAATGGCATAGCTGATGCCTGCGCCAGCCGGACAGAGAGTGTCGGCTTCCTGTAGAAAGGTGCGGAAGAAATCCAGTCCGGCAAGTGTTGGTTCACCGCCCTGGAACAGGATGTGGATATGGCCGCCGGTCTCGATGGAAGAAAAAGCGGAGGTGAGCAGTGCGTGGACGGTTTCGGGGGTCATGATGCCCATGCTTTTGCACATGCGATTGTCTGATA
>JARIAV010000316.1 GCA_029257685.1 Butyricicoccus sp. | reverse complement strand
CTCAAAACACATTGGGCAAAGGATGGCATCGCATGGGCGGTCACAAACAAGCTGTTTGTCGGTGCATATCCGACTGCATTCGAGCCGGACAGCACCATGACACGCGGTATGCTGGTAACCGTGCTGTACCGTCTGGCAGGGCAGCCTGCTGCCGGACAGAGTGCATTTGCCGATGTCCCCGCAGATGCATACTATAAGGATGCAGTTGCTTGGGCAAGTGCGCAGGGGCTGGTGTCCGGCGTGGGCGAAGGCAGATTTGCGCCCGACCAGAACCTGAAATGCGAAGAACTTGCCGCGATCCTCAATCGCTTTGCAGGCGAACCGGCTGGCACAGCCGACGCGATCACATGGGCAGAACAGGAAGGTCTGTTGTCCGATCTGCCAGAGGGCACCGATCTCAAGGCCGGTGTTGAGGCGACCCGTGCACAGGTGGCTTCCATGCTCATGCGTCTGTATCAGAAGCTGGCGTAAGCCGGATGGAAAATCGAATCCGATCAAACCTTTTCCGGGCGGTCCTTCGGGGCCGTCCGGTTTTTTTGATAAATGCAAAAAATTCTCAATTAGAGGGTTGACAGAAACTATACTGCTGGAGTATAATATGACCATCAGTTAGCCGAGGGCAACTGCAAGAATGATAATTATTTAGGAGGTTTTTTACTATGTCTCTGATTCAAAAAGAAGTTTCTGATTTTTCCGTACAGGCGTTTTATAATAATGGATTCCAAACCGTGACCAAGGCAGATATGCTGGGCCACTGGAGCGTATTCTTCTTCTATCCGGCAGATTTCACCTTTGTTTGCCCGACTGAGCTGGAGGATCTGGCAAACCGCTATGCAGACTTCAAGAAGATCGGCTGTGAAGTATATGCCGTATCCTGCGATACCCACTTTGTGCATAAGGCTTGGCACGATGCTTCCGATCGCATCAAGAAGATCGAATATCCGATGCTCGCAGACCCGACCCATGCACTGGCAAAGGACTTTGACGTATATATCGAGGGCGCAGGCCTTGCAGAGCGCGGCAGCTTCATCGTAAACCCAGAGGGCAAGATCGTTGCCTATGAAGTGACTGCCGGCAATGTAGGCAGAAATGCAGATGAGCTGCTCCGCCGCGTACAGGCGAGCCAGTTCGTTGCAGAGCATGGCGATGAGGTTTGCCCTGCAAAGTGGCAGCCGGGCGCTGAGACCCTCAAGCCGAGCCTCGATCTGGTAGGTCAGTTATGATCCCGCAACAGCTGGAGCACCTCTATGATGTGATCGTAGTGGGTGCGGGGCCCGCAGGGCTCACGGCGGCACTCTATCTGGCGCGCGCACGGTATCGTGTGCTGGTGGTCGAGAAGGATCACTTCGGCGGTCAGATCACCATTACGGCTGAGGTCGTGAACTATCCGGGTGTTGCCAATACGAGCGGTGCAGCCCTGACAGAAACCATGAGACAGCAGGCGGAACAGTTCGGCGCAGAATTCCTGCTCGCCGAAGTGGAGGACATCATAGACGGACAGCCTGTCAAGACCGTCAAGACCAGCCGTGGCGAACGCTACGCCTATGGCATCCTGCTCGCGACCGGAGCGCATCCGCGCCGCGTCGGGTTTGCGGGTGAAGCAGAATTTCAGGGACATGGCGTGGCATATTGTGCGACCTGTGACGGTGAGTTTTTCACCGGAAAAGAAGTGTTCGTTATCGGCGGCGGCTATGCCGCCGCGGAGGAAAGCGTTTTCCTCACCAAATATGCAAGCCATGTAACGGTCATGATGCGCGGTGACGGGTTCTCCTGTGCACCGGCTGTTGCAGAAGCTGCAATGTCGCATGAGAAGATCACGGTCATGCCGCATATGCAGATCGATGAAGTACGCGGGGATACCGCACTGCGTTCCCTGCGTGCGCACAATAAGGAAACGGGCGAAGTGCTGGAATATCAGGCAAAGGACGGCGATACCTTCGGTGTGTTCGTGTTTGCAGGCTATGAGCCTGAGGTCGTTGTCGATTTCGTAGAACAGGACGCACAAGGGTATATCATCACCGACCAAAATCAGCAGACCAATGTACAAGGTATTTTTGCTGCCGGTGATGTCTGTGTCAAGCCCTTGCGTCAGATCGTGACGGCTGTGGGGGATGGTGCCCTCGCAGCAGCGGCACTCGAACGCTATGCGGCAGCGATGCAGCGCGAGACGGGCGTACAGCCCAAGATTCCGGAAGCCCCGAAACCGGCAGAGCCAGCGGCACAGCCGCAGGAGTCCGCCCTGTTCTCGGCAGACATGATCGCACAGATGCAAACGGTCTTTGGACGTATGGCACAGCCGCTGCATCTGGTGCTCAGACTGGATGAGCGTCCGGTCTCTGCGGAATTGCAGCAGTATATGCAGGCACTGTGCGAACTCACCGACCGTCTGACGATGGAAGTACAGCGTGTGACCGATGCAGATGCACCGTGTGTGCGCGTCTGCAAGGCGGACGGAAGCTGGACGGGACTTGCGTTCCACGGCGTTCCGGGCGGACATGAGTTCACCTCGTTCGTTCTGGGACTGTACAACGCAGCAGGGCCAGGGCAGGCGATCGACCCCGATCTGGCACTGGATGCCCTGCATGGATCGATCGATATGAAGATCCTCGTCTCTCTTTCGTGTACGATGTGTCCGGAGCTTGTGACAGCGGCACAGCGGCTTGCCGCAGAGCTGCCCCATGTGACGGCGGAGGTCTATGACCTCAATCATTTCCCCCATCTGAGGGATCAGTACAATGTGATGAGCGTCCCGTGTCTGGTGCTCAATGATGCCCATACCACTTTTGGCAAGAAGAACCTTCGCCAGCTGCTCGATTGGCTCACGCAGCATCAGGACACTTAAAAATCGATATTTGGATTTTATATTGGGAACGATAAAGGGCTTGCTGTCTGAAAATTCAGGCAGTGAGCCCTTTTTATGGCAGAGAGAATTTTTTCTGCTGCACTTGCCTTTCTCTTGGGGAACGGATACAATAAAAGAAAAAGGATCTATTTTGGAAAGGAACCGCGATGATTGCCATTTTATCCCCTGCAAAGAATATGAGAAGCCCTGCACCGCGCGTGCTGCCTGCGACCGAACCAAGACACCGCGCAGAACGCATTGCGTTATATGAGATCCTGAGCGAGATCCCAGCCTATGAGCTGGAAAGCATCATGCAGATCAGTCCCTCCTTGGCACTCAAGGCGGCAGCAGACCTTGCGGCATGGGAGCCGGACGGCGGCGTACCCGCCATCCTCGCCTATGATGGGCTGGCGTATAAGCACTTGGATGCAGATACCCTGTCCGATGTGGATCTGGCGTATGCACAGGAGCACCTGTGTCACCTGTCTGCATTGTATGGTGCCCTGCGACCGCTGGATCGTATCCGCCCTTACCGGCTGGAAATGGGACGCAAGCCACGCGGACAGGATCTCTATGCGTTCTGGGGCAGTAAGATTCGGGACGATCTCTATGCGCAGACCGATCTCGTAGTCAATCTGGCATCGAGTGAATACAGCAAAGCCGTCTCAAAGCATCTGCATGCAGATGACCGCTTTTTGACCTGTGAATTTTTATCGGAGCGGAAGGGCAAACTACGTTGTCTCGCGACACAGGCAAAGATGGCACGCGGCGCAATGGCGCGGTATATCGTAGAGAAACGGGTGGATTCCGCAGAGGAACTGATGGGATTTGCCGCACTGGATTTTGAATTTGAACCGGCATTATCGAATGAGCGCGTATATACCTATATCCAGCGCGCATAAAGTGCAGATGGATCTATCCTTGTAATGGGAAGCGGACGTAAAAATTTGTCAAAAAGTCGCAAAAGATGAGGAACCTTTTGGTTGGTACACTCGTCTTTATTATAATGAGATGATTTTGAAAAGAGGTGCGTCCTTGTGAATCGAGCGGTGATCGTTCTGGGGGTGGCGCTGGTCGTGGCGGCCGTTGCGCCAAACCGAGAACCGGAACAGAAGAAGCTCTCTGCGGCCTCTGCGGCCCAGCAGACGGCTTGGGTCAGTCAGACCGAGGAGATCGGGCAGTATACCGTCAAGGAAGCGGACGGTATGCAGACAAAGTTTTCCTACTCCCTGCAATTGACACAGAAGGATGGAAAAACAGCCGGACTTACGAGCGGTAAGTTTTTAGAAAGCTACTGGGACGGGATCGCGTATGATCGCGAATCTACGGCGCAATGTCTGGAACGCCTTGGCATATGGGACAGTGTGCAGGAGGGGGGCGAGCTGACGCTCACCATTCCGGATGCGGATCTTGCGCAGGTGGATGTGCGATTCGATCCCAATACTGTCTATGATGCACAGGGAAAGGTCAGGACTTCACTTTCGTCGTATGCGCCGGAAAGCATCAATATGGTACCCAATGCAGAGGGGCAGCTGCATATGTGTTCGTTCCCGATCTCCTTTCAGCCGGTAGAGGGTGCGAAAAGCTACAATCAGGTGTTTTGTGTGATCCATATCACATTTCAGGATGGAAACAGCGGAGATATCGGTCTTGCCCTGACAAAGATCTCGTAAATTGACCCAGCAGATCCGTGTACGGTCTGCTGGGCGTACTTTTATATGAAAGACAGAAAGAAGGGAGACGATCCTGTGAATACTTATGAACGGATCTATACGGTCGTGCGGCAGATCCCCAAAGGCAGGGTGGCGACCTATGGACAGGTTGCGCGGCTGGCTGGGAATCCGCGCTGGGCGCGTGTCGTGGGGTATGCGCTGCATGTCAATCCGGAGCCGGACAAGATCCCGTGCTATCGCGTGGTCGATCGGATGGGCGGGCTGTCTGCGGCATTTGCCTTCGGCGGCTCCCATGCACAGCGCGCCCTGCTGGAAGCAGACGGCATCGAGCTTTTGCCGGACGGACGGGTGGATCTTGCCCGATATCAGTGGGACGGTGTTTGAGCAGAATGGTGCAGACGATCCATATGGATTGGGAAAAATACAGATAATCTTATAAAAATACAAAAAGTTTGGTAAGAGTCTTGTAAAAAGAAGGGACAGCGTGTAAAATAAAATACAGACTATCAATCGGTCTCACAAACCAAAAAAGTAAGGAGTATATCACGAATGAGCGCAACTATTTTTGCGGTCTTGCCTCCGGTGATTGCGATTGCACTGGCACTCATCACCAAAGAGGTCTATTCCTCGCTGTTGATCGGTATTTTTGCGGGTGCACTGCTGTTTCATGGATTCAATCCGCTCCATGCAACAGAAACGACCTTTGCGATCATGGGCGGCAAGATCAGCGACAATATCGGGATCCTGATGTTCCTCGTCATGCTGGGCATTTTGGTCTCCCTCGTTACAAAATCCGGTGCTTCCCGTGCCTATGGCGAATGGGCAGGCCATGTGATCAAGAGCCGCCGCGGCGCCCTGCTTGCGACCTCGTTTCTGGGCATGTTTATTTTTGTCGATGACTATTTCAACTGCCTGACGGTGGGCACGGTCATGCGTCCGGTGACGGACAAGTATCGGGTGACGCGTGCAAAGCTCGCATACATCATCGATGCAACGGCAGCACCTGTCTGCATCATCGCGCCGATCTCCAGCTGGGCGGCGGCGGTCACGTCCTCTCTGCCTGAAGATGCCGGCATCAATGGATTCACATTGTTTTTGAATACCATTCCATTCAATCTCTATGCACTCCTGACACTGGCATTCGTGCTGTGGGTCATGATCGCGGATGTGGATTTTCTGGCAATGGGCAAGTATAACAAAAAGATTTTGGAAAGCGGAAAGATCGACTCCACCGGTGAGGAATCCACCGTCATCTGTGGCTCCGGCTCGGTCAAGGATCTCATCATCCCGATCGTATTCCTGATCGTTGCCTGCATCTCGGCAATGATCTACAGCGGCGGCGGTATCCATGAATTTTCCTTTGAGGCGATCTCCAACGCGTTTGCCAACTGCTCCTCCTCGGATGCACTGGTGCTGGGCTCCTTCGCGACCCTGATCTTTACCTTCCTGATGTATGTGCCGCGCGGGATCCTGACCTTCAACCAGTTCTGCGAATCCTTTACGGCTGGCTTCAAGGCGATGGTTCCGGCGATCTTTATCCTGTCGCTTGCGTGGACGCTCTCCGGCATCTGCTCGGAGGACTATCTGGATCTGAGAGGCTTTGTCGCAGGATTCGTCAATCCGGAATCGGCGGTCAGCCTGCTCATGCCCGCGATCTTCTTCCTGATCGCGTTGGGGCTGGCCTTTGCGACCGGCACCTCGTGGGGTACATTTGGCATCCTGATCCCGATCGCGGTGAGCATCTTTGGGGCAAGTGAAATGCTGACGATCACTGTCTCTGCCTGCCTTGCAGGTGCGGTCTGCGGCGACCACATCTCTCCGATCTCAGATACGACCATTCTGGCTTCCGCGGGGGCACAGTGTCATCACCTCGATCATGTTGCAAC
>JARIAV010000270.1 GCA_029257685.1 Butyricicoccus sp. | reverse complement strand
GCGCACTGGTCGGACTGTTCCAATGCTGCGGATTCTTTCTGTTGGCACACTGTGCTCGAACGTCCATTGCTCCTGCTTTGGGTGCTGAACAGCGTTCACGCGAGCGTTCATGGAGGGGCTGGTCGGGAAGTGCCGCGCTTACTTTGTCGATTGTCCTTAAAACTCTGAACACATTTTCATTTCTGCTGATTTGAAACAAGATTGCACCGCACCCCTTTTGTAAAAGGGCTGAAGAAGCCCCGCCCTGCGGCGGAGGCCATACTTTCACACCCTTGGGGCACTTCCGCAGAACGAATCCGACCTGCTGAAACCCCGCCTGTGGCGGTGGTCATACTTTCACACCCTTTCGGCGGCACCATTGTAAACCGGATGGAGAGGGATGGGGAGGATTCCAAAGGGCAGAGGAAACCGCAAGGTTTCCAGCTCTTTGGCCGCCGTCGCGCGGCCGCGACACTTCTCCCCTTGCTTTGAAGCAAGCCTATTTATCAGAAATAAAAATCCTACGGACGTTCCAAAAAATATTTCCACTTGTTTCCAAGCAAATCTTTTTTAGCGGAAAAGAAAATCCAACGGACGTTCCAATCCCTCCGCAGTATGCGGGAGCAGAATCACCGCCTGCCCCGACCGCGGCGGCGGTCATAATCTCACTTCATAGCCATATTGCCGAAGCACTCGCCCATCCTCCAGCACCATATCATAATATCCCTCTGCCTTAAGAAACCCATCTTTCTCATACAACCGGATCGCCGGTACATTGAAATCCACCACAAACAACCGGAGATACCGCGCCCCCTGCCGTCTGGCTTCCTCCCGCGCCTTTTCCAGCATCAGCTGCCCGATCCCACGCCCTGCGTGCGCCGCATTGACCCCAAACCGGTTGACGTACCGAACCGCCTCGGTATCCTCCATCCATGCGATCTCCTCCTCACCCTCATTGACCGCGCAAAGCGCAAACGCAGACAGGATCTCCCCCTCGTCCATGAGCGCATACAGCCGATCGTTCTCCACATCCTGCTCCAGATATTCACAGGGATATTCCTCATCCCAAAGCGCGACCCCGTTCGCTCTCATGCGCTTGCAGATCCCACGATAGACCTCCTGCACCGTCCCAAGCTCGCCTGCACACAGCTTTCTAAATTCCATATCCTGACACCTCGACTTTCTCGGATTTGTTTTTCGTCTCGATTATATCCCATCCACTCCGGAAACACAACTGTTTTTTCTTCATCACTTCATCAGCAAAAAGAATTTTGGTCTATCTCCCCTGTCCCTACATTATATATATACTGTCCCCTCGGCGAAGCAGCCGCTCCGACCGGTTTTTGTCCGCGTCTCAAAAACACCTGTCCACATATCACAAAAATATGTCTGACCTTCTCCGCCGCTTTGCTGACCTTTGCCCGAAAATTTTCAAAATTTTACAATCGTGAAATTGCATAAGGGCAAAAATCAACAAATAAACTGACCAAAAAACCTGTGGTATTTTTCCTGAATTCTATAGAAAACATATAAAATTTTCAAGAAGTCCACCGCTCATATACAATGTTCTTTCTGAGAAAATCACTTTTAAGAACTTCTCATGCCGAAAATTTTCTATGTTTCCATCGAATTTTTGCTGTACTCTGGTGAATTTGGAAAGGATTTTTCGGTCGTTGCCGTGTCTTTGTGCAGATTGTACATGGGCTTCGGCTGAAACCGCCGCGGCAAGTAGTTAGATTGACAGTTCATAGGTTATCTGTTATCCTTGATATTAAATTATTGAACCAGCAAACGACAAAATAGCTGTGGCTCTCCTATATCACGTTTCCCGCTCGCACGGGGACGGACGGAGCCTATGCAGGTTTCAATAAAATCGCTCTGCTCCGGCATCACGCTTTTCCTCAATTTGATGCACCACGGGGCTGAGACGATCTTCATTTTCCAGAAGCGATGAGAAAGAAAGGGAGGATTCTTCATGACAAACAAAGTTTCTAAAACACTTGCGCTGATGCTCGCAACTGGTGTCGTTCTGGGCGGCTGCTCCAATGGTGGTTCCGGCGGCGGTTCTTCCGCTGGCGGTGACGGCAACGAGATCAAGGATCTGGTCATCCCGAAGCTCGCGACCCGTGAGCTCGAAACCTTCAACGTACTCTACTCGCAGAGAAACGAGGACTTCGAGAACCTGACCAATCTGGTAGACGGTCTGCTCGAGCACGACCCCAAGGGCAACCTCGTTCCGGCACTCGCTACCGAGTGGGGCACCGAGGACAACGGCGTGACCTGGACCTTCAAGCTGCGCGACGGCGTGAAGTGGGTCGATATGAACCAGAACGAAAAGGCAGACTGTGTTGCACAGGACTTTGCGACCGGTCTCGAATGGGTCCTGAACTATCATAAGAATCAGTCCTCCAACACCTCCATGCCGATCGATATGATCCGCGGCGCAGAGGAATATTACGAGTACACCAAGTCCCTCCCCGAGGCAGAGGCAAAAGCCCTGACCGCAGGCGAAGGCTCCAAGTTCCTCGAGATGGTCGGCATCGCGATCCCGGACGACCACACCGTTGTTTACACCTGTAAGTCCCCGAAGCCGTATTTCGATACCCTCGGTACATACGCTTCCCTCTACCCGATGTCTCAGGCAATGGTCGATGAGCTGGGCGGTGCGGACGCGGTTGCTGCCATGAACAACGAGAACATGTGGTACAACGGCTGCTACACCATGACCGAGTACATTCAGGACAACGAAAAGGTATTCACCAAGAACGAAAAGTACTGGGATGCCGAGTCCCAGCGTTTCGATACCGTCACCTTTAAGATGGTCGAGTCCAACGATGTTGCATACCAGCTCTTTGAGTCCGGCGAGGTCGATTACGTTGACCTGACCGAGAGCAACGTCAAGACCATCAGCGGCGACGAGAACCACAAGTTCCATAACTACATGGTAGACGCGCTGCCGCTCAAGTTCTCCTTCCAGTTCCACTGGAACTACAACAAGAACAAGGAGGACGGCAAGCCGGACGTCAACTGGAACACCGCGATCGCAAACGAGTCCTTCCGTAAGAGCATCTATAGCGGTCTGGATCTGACCAACTACCTCAAGCGCTTCAACCCGATCGATCCATTCAAGGTAGAGAACAACTACTACACCATGAAGGGTCTGGTCTCCACCTCGGACGGCAATGACTATGTAAAGCTCGTACATGACAAGCTCAAGCTGGGCGAGTCTGACGGCAAGGCGCCCATCCGTCTGGATGCCGCAAAGGGCAAAGAGTACAAGGAAAAGGCGATGCAGGAGCTGTCCGCACAGGGCGTTACCTTCCCTGTCGGCATCGACTACTACATCCCGGCAAAGAGCCAGACCGCACTCGACAGCGCAAACGTACTCAAGAATGCCGTTGAGAGCAGCCTTGGCAATGACTATGTACAGCTCAACATCAAGACCTTCGTGTCCTCTCTCAGCAAGGAAGTTGCCACACCGCGCGTTGCCTCCTTCATCGGCAGCGGCTGGGGCGCAGACTACGGTGATCCGGTCAACTATCTGTCTCAGCTGACTCTGGGCGACGACAACGCATACTATGCGACCCACTATGAGAACATTGCTGACCTTGCGGAAACACCGGCAACCAAGGAGCTGCTGGCACAGTTCAAGGAGTACACCGAACTCGTTGCAAAGGCAGACGCCATCACCGATGACCTCGACAAGCGTTATGACGCGTTTGCAGAGGCTGAGGCATACCTCATCGATCATGCCCTCGTTCTGCCAGCAAGCTATGAGATGGGCTACTGCCTGACCAAGTTCAACATCCATGACAAGATGCAGGCTCCATACGGCATGTGTAATGACAAGCTCAAGAATATCAGATCCTCCGCAGACGGCTATACTGTGGATGATATGAAGGCGATCCTTGCAGAATAATCTGCAAGGGCCCCCTTCGAGGTAACACCATCTATGTTTAAGTACACTGTGAAAAGACTGTTGCAATCCGTTGTAACAGTCTTGACAGTCGTTACGATCGTTTTTCTGTTGCTCAGAATGCTTCCGACCGACTACTACTTCACTGAAGATCAGCTCATGAAATTCAGCGAGCAGCAGCGCACGGAACAGCTCGAGGCTGCAGGCTTGCTCGATCCCGTTCCCGAACAGTTATTCCGTTTTTATGGCCAATTGATTCAGGGTGACTTAGGTGAGTCCCGCCGAATCCAAAACGGAGTCCCTGTAACGGACGTTATCAGCAAGAAATTCGGAATCTCCATGCAGTTGGGGCTTATTTCCGTCGCGATCTCCCTTGTGGTCGGTGTCGGCATGGGTGTCATGCAGGCAAAGCACAAGGATCGCATCCTAGACCACACCGGCACTGCCTATACCATCTTCGTAAACGCCGTGCCGCCCCTTGTTTCCTACTCGCTCATTTTGCTGTTCGGCTCGCGTATCTTGGGGCTGCCCTCCATGTACTCCAACCGAAACACCGGTGCTTCCAGCATCCTGCCCATCGTCTGTCTTTCGCTCAGCTCGATCGCATGGTATGCCCTCTGGACACGCCGCTATATGATCGACGAGCTCAACAAGGACTACATCAAGCTGGCACGCGTCAAGGGCATGTCCAACAAGGAGATCATGGTCAAGCATGTTCTCCGCAATGCGTTCGTTCCCCTCGCGCAGTACCTGCCGGCTTCGCTTCTGCTCACCATCTCCGGCTCCCTGCTCGCAGAGCGTTTCTTCTCTGTTCCGGGTATGGGCCCGCTGATGACGGACGCGATCAGCCGCTATGATACCAACATCGTGCAGGCCCTCGTGATCCTGTACGCTGCCCTCGGCATCATCGGCGTTTTCCTCGGCGACGTGCTCATGATGATCGTTGATCCGAGAATCACACTCATTGACAAAGAAGGAGGGGCAAGATAAATGGAGGACCAGAAGAAAGATCTCGAAACCGTCAACGAAGACGAGCTCTTCCATTTTGTTGAATACTCTCCAGATGCCGCGGAAACCGTCAGCTATTCGGAATATTCCTATTGGAAATCGGTTTGGCAGAACTTCCTCAAGAAAAAATCTGCCGTTGTGTTAAGCATCGTTTTCATCGCACTCGTTATATTCTCCTTTGTCGCGCTCGCGATCGGAAAATATGACTACCAGACACTCGTTCCGGACTCTGCCAAGTCGTTCATCGCGCCCAACGCGGAATACTGGTTCGGTACGGACAACATCGGCCGTGACTACTGGTGTCAGGTCTGGTATGCGTCCCAAACCTCGATCAAGCTCGCTTTGATCGTTGCATTCGGTGAATGTGTCCTCGGCATCACCATCGGCTGCCTGTGGGGTTATGTCCGCAAGCTCGACCGCTTCATCACCGAGGTCTACAACATCATCACCAACATTCCGGTCATCATCTACATGACGCTCATCGCGCTCATGATCGGTCAGAGCTTCGAGATCATGGCGGTCTCGCTCATCCTCTTTGGCTGGCTCGTCATGGCGCGCAATGTGCGCAACCTTGTTCTGATGTACCGCGACCGCGAGTATAACCTCGCTTCCCGCACACTGGGAACGAGCATCTGGCGCATCCTTGTGAAGAATATCCTCCCCTACCTCATCAGCGTCATCATCCTCCGTCTTGCGCTGTCCATTCCGGGCACGATCAGCATGGAGTCCACGCTGTCCTATCTGGGTCTCGGTCTGGATATCAACACCCCGTCTCTGGGCATCCTGCTGCGCAATGCGCGTTCCTACTTCCTCGACTATCCGTATCTGCTGGTCTTCCCAGCGGTCATCGTTTCGGTCATCACCATTACATTCTATCTGATCGGCAACGCATTCTCAGATGCTTCCGACCCACGAAATCACGTCTAAACGAACAGGAGGGACACATAATATGGCAAAAGAACCCATTTTATCTGCTAGAGATGTGGAAATCCAGTTCAGTCTGCGCGGCCGTAAGCTCACAGCGATCAGAAAATGTTCTCTGGATCTCTACGAGGGCGAGACCCTCGCCATCGTAGGCGAATCCGGTTCCGGTAAGTCCGTATTCACAAAGTCCTTCGTCGGGATGCTGGACGCCAACGGCTCGATCGTTGGCGGCAGCATCTTCTACAACGGCGAGGACATTTCCAAGTACACCAAGGAACAGCAGTGGCTCAACATCCGCGGCAAAAAGATCGCGATGGTCATGCAGGACCCCATGACCTCCCTCAACCCGCTCAAAAAGATCGGTAAGCAGATTCAGGAAAGCATCGAACTGCATCAGGGACTCAAGGGCGAGGCTGCCAAGCAGAAGGCACTCGAAATGCTCCGCAAGGTGGGCATCTCCGATGCCGAACGCCGCTACAACCAGTATCCGCACGAGTTTTCCGGCGGTATGCGTCAGCGTGTCGTCATCGCCATCGCGGTCGCCTGCCATCCGCAGATCCTCATTTGTGACGAGCCGACCACCGCACTCGATGTGACCATTCAGGCGCAGATCCTCGATCTCATCCGCCACTTGCAGCAGGAGCTGCACATGACCGTCATCTACATCACCCATGACCTCGGCGTCGTGGCAAATGTCGCTGACCGCGTTGCCGTCATGTACGCCGGTCAGATCGTCGAGTATGGACTGGTCAACGAGATCTTCTATGACGCATGGCACCCCTACACATGGGCACTGCTCTCCGCACTGCCTCAGCTCGGTGTCAAGGGAGAAGACCTGCCCTCCATCGAGGGCACACCGCCGAACCTGTATACCACCATCGTGGGCGATGCCTTCGCACCGCGTAACAAGCAGGCGCTTGCGATCGACTTTGTGAAGGAACCGCCGTTTTTCGATGTTTCGGAGACACATAAGGCAAAGACATGGTATTTGGACCCGCGCGCTCCAAAGATCGAACAGCCGGAGGCGGTACGCCGTCTGCGCGAAAAAATGCGTGCAAGGGGGTAATACGCCATGGAAGAACGCGAAAAGCTCATTGAAATCAAGGATCTTCAGATCACCTTCGGTCATGGACGCCATAAGTTCGTCGCCGTTGACGATGTAAACTTCGATATCTACAAGGGCGAGACCTTCTCCCTCGTTGGTGAGTCCGGCTCAGGCAAGACCACCATCGGCCGCGCCATCCTGCGCATCAATCCGACCTCTAAGGGGCAGATCCTGCTGAAAGGGCGGCAGATCAACGGCAAGATCTCCAAGGAACTTGACCGCGAAGTCATCCGTACCTGCCAGATGATCTTTCAGGACCCAATGGCGTCCCTGAACGAACGCGCTAAGGTCGATTACATCATTTCCGAGGGTCTCATCAACCACCATCTCTACAAAGACGAGGCGGATCGCGAGGAAAAGGTGCAGCGCGTCCTGCGTGAAGTTGGCTTGCTCCCCGAGTTCGCCTCCCGCTTCCCGCATGAGTTCTCCGGCGGACAGAGACAGCGTATCGGCATTGCGCGTGCGCTCATCATGGAGCCGGAATTCGTCGTTGCGGACGAGCCCATCTCCGCACTCGATGTATCCATTCGTGCGCAGGTGCTCAATCTGCTCAACCGTCTCAAAAAAGACCGCGGCTTGACGTACCTGTTCATCGCGCATGACCTCTCCGTCGTCCGCTTCATCTCCGACCGCATCGCGGTCATCCACAAGGGACGCATCGTAGAGCTTGCAGAGGCTGAGGAGCTGTTCCTCCACCCCCTGCACCCTTACACCAAGGCGCTGCTCTCCGCGATCCCTCAGCCCGATCCCGAGGTCGAAAAGCAGAAGAAACTGCTGGTCTATGACCCGTCCATGCATGATTATTCCACTGATAAGCCGGTTTGGACGGAGATCCTTGACGGACACTTCGTTTACGGCAACCAGAAGGAGCTGGAAGGCTACCGCAAGGAGATCGAACAGATCGACCATGCATAACGCATCCGCGGCAAGATACAAAGCTGATCCATCACGGGTCGGCTTTTTTCTTGCCCTTGACAAACTGCACCGATTCCAATACACTGAAAAGAGAGAAACTGCACCGAAAGGGTCTTTGTCATGAAGAAAATCAAGGAAATCTATCAGCCGTATATGCTGCGCCCCATCGTCTACAAGGCGGTCACGCGCTTCAGCATCGGTCTATGTGTCGCCCTGCTGTGGGATCGCTTCGTCAATGTACAGAAGTATTACTCGATGGCGGAGTCCTGCTTCTTTGTCGTTGGGCTGTATCTCCTGCTGATGGCGTGGCTGTGCTATCTGCGTCTCGATGGGGTCAATCCGCACCTCGATGTGCTGTTCCGCAAAATGCCCCACAACCGCAAGCGTCACCGCTCACGCGATATCGTGGACTTTGTGGACGAGAAGATCGTTGCGTTCGATGAACTGAGCGATGAGGAACAGATCGTCGCGACCCTTGGCTCCAATCTGCTTGCAGGACTGTGCTTTCTGGTGCTCTCCCTGCTCGCGCTCATTTTTTGATGCATACAAAAAAACCGTGGAAATCGTTTCCACGGTTTTTTCATGTCCTTGTGTGACGCGTTTTGTGTAAAAGCAGACTTTTCAGATCGTCCCCAATCTGCTGATATATTTCATTATGGATTCGGCAGCCGCGCGATCCTCCACGATGTAGGACACGCCGTCCAGCTGGAACGTTGCACACCCGTCCTCTGCATAGAAAAGCGGGATCTCGCCCTTGTCCTCTGTCTCGATCAACACCACGATGTCAAAAGAATGGTCATCGTAGATCGCTTTTGCGTTTTGCAGCAGCGCGGTAAATTCTGCGGATTCTGTGGCATTCAGCTCGATCTTCTGTGGGTGTTCCGCCTTGAACGGGCTTTTGTCATGATAAGAAAGCGTGATCTTGTTTGCATTTTGGAGATCCTTCAGCGTAAGCTGTGTACCCCATGCCTGCTGTGCCGTTTCATAGAGTGCCTGTGATTTTACAAAGCAGCTGACATGGTAATTCTCTGAGCCGTCCTGTGCGTCCGGTACGTTCCCCTGTATGTTATCCTTTGATGCGGTGAAATACATCTGCACCAGTGGGTCTCCGTCCTGCTCTGCCAGCAGATCGATGCGAAGGTCATCTTCCGGACAGCTGGTCTCCAGCGCGAGGGGATACTGCATAATATGATCCAGCTCTATCTGGTCTGCCAGCGCAGGCTTGTCTGCGACCGTCTCCAGATTGACCATTACGCCCTTGACTTCACTTTCATTGATGGCAAGGGTGAACTGCTCCAAGAGGTCAGCATCCTCAATGGGGTCTCCTGCAATGTAGGTATTCTTGCGGATCGCCTTGAGGTAGCCGTCTGGCAGGCTGAGTTTCCTCTGGGTGATATCGAGCGCGATCTGACTGCTCTCGGATGTATTGTCCCCCTGCGCGGTCGTTTCGTTGGGGGTCGGATTTGCTGTATTGGGTGCGCCACAGGCAGAGAGCACGGCAAGGAGCAGACTGGCAAGCACTGCCACGCGTCCAAGGGGTCGGTTCTGTCGCGTCATATAGAAACTCCTTCCTAATTGGTGCTTTGTTTCACTGTATGGTTGTTTTGAGTATAGCACCATTTATTTGGGAGTGCAAGAAAATTTTCCCTTGAAAAGGGTTGATTCCAAGCAAACAATTCTATTTTTTGAAAATCTGTTGGGTTTTCATTTATCCTGAATGAGTTTGTTTCAAAGCAAAGGGGAACTTTTTTAGAATATCCGTAAGATTTTCTTTTCTGCTAAGAAAGATTTGCTGCAAAGCAAACGGAAAGGTTTTTGGAACGTCCGTTGGGGTTTCCTTTCTGCTAAAAAGATTTGCTGCAAAGCAAACGGAAAGGTTTTTGGAACGGCGATAGTAGTTTCATTTCTGCAAAATGGTTTGCTTCGAGAAGCAGGGAAACGTGTCGCGGCCGCGCGACGGCGGCACAAGGGGTAGAACCTTGCGGTTCTTGCCCTTGTGAATCCCACACTCCCTCTCCATCCGGTTGACCTTGGTGCCGCCGAAAGGGTGTGAAAGTATGAACTCCGCCACGGGCGGGGTTTCAGCAGGTCGGATTGCTTCCGCGTCTTGCCCCAAGGGTGTGAATGTATGAACTCCGCCGCAGGGCGGGTCTTCTTCAGCCTTTTGACAAATTGGTGCGGTGCGCGTCTATTGGTGCGGTGCACGTCTATTGGTGCGGTGCGCGTCTTTTACAGGTAATCAGCAAAGCAAGCACACCACTTCCCTGACCAGCCCCTCCATGAACGCTCGCGTGAACGCTGTTCAGCACCCAAAGAAAGAGCAATGGACGTTCGAGCACTGACCGCCAGCAGAAACAATCCGCAGCATTGGAACAGTCCGACCAGTGCGCACACTGGTCGGCTCGTTCCGGATGCGGCAACGCGGCAGATCCTATAATACAATGAAAACCTTCCTGCTGAAATGCAAAGAAGGTTTCCAGTCCTGTTTGCGACATAACGCAGAAACAGGTTTTATAATTGCAGAAACACCAAGCACCAAAAAGGGCTCGATAAAACCCGCCTTGTGGCGGAGGTCATACATTCACACTCCTTGGGGCATTGCCATTGTCTATCTGATGGAAGGGAGTGTGGGATTCATAAGGGCAAGAACCGTAAGGTTATAGCCCTTATGCCGCCGTCGCGCGGCCGCGACACGTTTCCCTTTGCTTTGAAGCAAATCTTTTTAGCAGAAAGGAAAACCGAATCGATTTCATGACTTGGTCGACGGGGTCGACCACAGCCTCGCCGGAAATCGACCCACTGGGTCAATTTCTATTTCGGCAAGGCTCTTTGCTTTGAAGCAAATCCTTTTCGCAGAAAGGAAAACCAAACGGATCCCCCCAAAAAAATCTTTCTTTTCTTATTTCTCAACGCAAATCTTTGATCCAAAAAGAAAACCCTGCGGACGTTCCAAAACGCTCCCTCTTTTCACAACAGAAAAGGCAGTCCCCCAGTGAGACTGCCTTTTTTGCTTTCTATCTATATTGATCGCGTATCAATTAGAGAGACTTAAGATAGTTTGCGATCTCATCGTTCTGGCAGTTTGCATAGAAATACTCTGCAAAGTGCTTGCCAGAGATGGTCTCCTTCAGGAACTCCTGATCGATCTCCTTGAGGACCTGCATGATCGGCTTATAGGTAACGAGCTTGACCTGATCGAGGATCTTCTTGTTTCTCTGCTCAGGCTCTCTTCTCTCCTTCGGATATCCGCCGCCGAACGGCTCGGAGAACAGCTTTGCAAAGGTATCACGCAGATTGATCTCTGCGCCCCAGCCAAAGCCCTGTGCAAACGGCATTGCAATGCAGTTGCCATCATTTACCTGACCGAACAGGTAAGCGTCCAGACCATTGGTGATATGGCCGCACAGTACATTCGGGAAAGAGTTGCATGCGAGCATTGCACCTTGACCAGTGCCACAGCCGGTGATTACAAAATCAACTGCGCCGCTGGAAAGCAGGATGCTTGCCAGAAGACCATTCTTTACATAGGTCAGCTGTGTCTCGTCGTCTGCTGCATACATACCATAGTTGAATACGGTATGGCCTGCCTTTTCTGCTTCTTCCTTCAGGACTTCATAGATCTGTGCGTTCTTTGCTGCCTGAGAATTCTCGTTGATCAATGCGATTTTCATGTTATGTACTTCCTTCCTTTGCTTACTCCGGCTGCTTGCCGATATATGCGAGGATACCGCCATCTACATACAGTACATGGCCATTTACAAAGTCACTTGCATCACTTGCAAGGAATACTGCCGGACCCATGAGGTCTTCCGGATCGCCCCAGCGTGCAGCCGGTGTCTTTGCAATGATGAACTGATCGAACGGATGACGAGAGCCGTCCGGCTGGATCTCACGCAGCGGAGCGGTCTGCGGAGTTGCGATGTAGCCCGGTCCAATGCCGTTACACTGGATATTGTGGCTGCCGAACTCACTGCAGATGTTGCGGGTCAGCATCTTGAGGCCGCCCTTTGCAGCTGCATAAGCACTTACGGTCTCACGGCCCAGCTCAGACATCATGGAGCAGATGTTGATGATCTTACCATGACCCTTCTTGATCATGCTCGGCAGAACAGCCTTGGACATGATGAACGGACCATTGAGGTCGATATCGATGACCTGACGGAAATCCTTTGCGCTCATCTCCAGCATCGGCGTACGCTTGATGATACCTGCATTGTTTACCAGAACGTCGATCACGCCAACTTCCTTCTCGACCTTTGCGATCAGTTCGTTTACTGCGTCCTCGTTGGTAACATCGCATACATAACCATGTGCCTTGATGCCCTCTGCCTCATAAGCAGCCATACCCTTTGCAACGAGTTCTTCATTGATATCGTTGAATACGATCGTAGCGCCTGCCTTTGCGTATGCAGTCGCGATTGCAAAGCCAATGCCGTAGGATGCGCCCGTGATGAGTGCGATCTTACCGTTCAGGGAAAACTTTTCCATATCAAACATTGTTTGTTCACGTTCCTTTCAGATCATTTGTTATGTTGTTCAAAATGAATTTATTTCATTTTTACATCAGGATTGATGAGGTGTACGCCAAATCCTGCGATCTCGATATCCAGATAGACAAAATTCACGAGTTTTGTCTTTTTATTGCGTGTAATGCTGGATTCTACGAAGTGAATCCCCTTCTTTTCCAGATAATACATCGCCTTTTCCGGATATGGCGTATAAATGCCGATATGACCATTGCGGCCTCGGCCGGGCGCATTGAGGATCTCAAAGCCCTTGCCGGCAAAGTGTGACTTCGGCTTCTTATAATACTGGAAGCCAAAGAGTGTGCAAAGTGTCTGGGCCGTCTGCAAAGCTTCCTCACAGGAGTCCTGATTGACCCCAAGGTGGATCAGCTCATATCCCAGCATATCGCGCACGGCCTGTACGCCGGCCTCTGTGATCTTGTCCCAGTCTTTCTGAGTCAGTGCTTCTTCCGGCAGCATAAAGTTTCCGATGGCAGCCAGAACGTTGGGCTGTGAAAGATATGCATGCAGGTTGTCTGCACAGATCCCACCCGAAACAACGAAGCGTACCTCCGGATAAGCTGCACGGAACAGATCCAGTGCCTGTGCACCGCCGCTTATCTCAGCCGGGAAGAAGTTCAGGCAGTCGACCCCATAAGAAAGTGCAGTTTCGATCTCTGTTGCCGTCGAAACACCCGGAATGACAACCACCTCATGTGCCTTGCACCAGCGGATCACTTCCTCCTGCAAGCCGTGGGTCATGATCCATTTTGCGCCTGCGGAGACAAGCTTTTCTGCCTCAGCAGCATCTCTGACGCCGGCAGCGCCGACTGCCATCTCCGGACATGCCGCACAGATCTGTGCGATCGCATCCTGAGCGGTCTCTCCCATACAAAGCATCGCTGCAAGATCCGCTTTGAAAAGTGCCTGCGCGAGCGGTGCAGCATCCTGCGGCTCGGTGATCGATACGGCCGGTATCATTCCGATACCGGAAATTTTCGAGATCAACGCATCCATTAACTATCTCTTCTTTCTTTTGATCTATCCATTTGCAATGACTCAAATGCGTCTTAGTAAATCGGTTCACCCAAAGTATAATTTAGTAAACCGGTTTTGTCAATAAAAATATTGCACAAATTTCTTTTTTCTCTGAAATTTTGCGTTTTTCGAGGGAAAATAAAATTATTGCACAAATTTTTACATTAATCTTTTGGCAATAGTAACAATTGACAAAAAAACAGCAATCCTCTATAATTATGCTCATCTGGTAAATCGGTTTACTTTTCGAGGCCCCGATCCGGCCCCGTCAAGTCATTCCCAATCCTTCAAGAAAAAAGGTGATACTATGATTAGAACGGTGAATATCGAAGACCTCGCCAAGCGCAAGGAATTCCTCGAAACACCACGCATTACCAAAGAAGAGGCTGCTGCCGCTTTTGAACAGTGCATCAAGCAGGTCGAGGCGAACATGGAATACTTCCAGGATAAGTTCCCGTGGCCGGCTACCAAGGAGCTCAAGTATCCAATCATCGAGAATATCGAATGGACCGACGGCTTCTGGACCGGTATGCTGTGGCTGTGCTACGAGTACACCAAGGACGAAAAGTTCCGTGCGCTGGCTGAGCGCAATGTAGACAGCTTCCTGCACCGTGTTGAAAACAAGATCGAGCTCGATCACCACGACCTGGGCTTCCTGTACTCCCTGTCCTGTGTCAGCGGTTATAAGCTCACCGGAAGCGAAAAGGCAAAGCGTGCCGGCCTGCTTGCAGCAGATAAGCTGCTCACCCGCTGGCAGGAAAAGGGCGAGTTCCTTCAGGCATGGGGCCCGTTCAACAGCAAGGAACATTATCGCTTCATTATTGATTGCATGCTCAACATTCCGCTGCTCTACTGGGCAACTTCGGTCTCCGGCGACCCGCACTATGCCGAGATCGCACAGAAGCACTTTGAGACCAGCTGCAAGTATGTCATCCGTGATGACGCAAGCGCATTCCACACCTTCTATATGAATCCGGAGACCGGCGGCCCCGATCACGGTGCGACCCGTCAGGGCTACACCGATGACAGTGCATGGGCACGCGGTCAGGCTTGGGGAATCTACGGCATCCCGCTCAACGTCAGATACACCCATCAGACCGAGTACGCCGAGCTGTACCGCGGCATGCTCAACTACTTCCTCAACCGTCTGCCCGAAGACAACGTATGCTACTGGGATCTCATCTTCACAGATAAGGACAACCAGTCCCGTGACTCCAGCGCCGCTGCGATCGCAGTTTGCGGCATCCTTGAAATGGATCGCCATGTGCCGGAGGACTTTGCAGACCGCGAGACCTATCTGGGCGCAGCATCCAATATGCTTCGTTCGCTCATGAAAAACTATACAAGTGAGACCGTTACCCCAGGCGCACCGATCCTCTACCACGGTGTATACAGCTGGCATTCCGGCAAGGGCGTTGATGAAGGCAACATCTGGGGCGACTACTTCTACATGGAAGCACTCCTGCGTTACATCAAGGACTGGAATCCTTACTGGTAATAAAAACTTTAAATATAAGAAAGTGAGAGGTTTATTATGAGCACACCCAACATTATGATGACCCGTATCGATGAGCGTCTGGTTCATGGACAGGGACAGCTGTGGATCAAGTCCCTCGGCGCAAACACTGTTATCGTTGCAAACGATGCAGCCGCTGAGGACAGCATGGCACAGACCCTGATGAAGACCGGTATCCCGAAGGAAGTTGCAATGCGCTTCTATCCGGTGCAGAAGGTCATCGATATCATCCACAAGGCAAATCCGGCACAGACCATCTTCATCATCGTCAAGGACTGCGCAGATGCACTCCGTCTGGTTGCAGGCAACGTACCGATCAAGAAGATCAACATCGGCAACATCCACAATGCAGAGGGCAAGGAAAAGGTGACCCGTTCCATCTTCCTCGGCGCGGATGACAAAGCCGCTCTGCGTGAGATGATCGAAAAGCATGGCATTGAATTTGATACTCAGACTACCCCAAGCGGTGTTGACGGCAGTGTTGAGGTCAATATCAAGGATTATCTGTAAGGGTAAAAATAGAATAAGAAACACCTTTGGTTTAGAAAGGAAAGTGAAGTATGGTGGAAATCACTCTTGTCCAATCCATCCTCATTGGTCTTTGGACGGCATTCTGTTATGCTGGTATGTTGTGGGGCATCTACACAAACAGATGTATCGTATTGAGCTTCGGCGTTGGCGTCATCTTAGGTGACATCCCGACCGCTCTGCAGTGCGGCGCGATCGGCGAGCTCGCATTCATGGGCTTCGGCGTTGGTGCAGGCGGCACCGTTCCTCCGAACCCGATCGGACCTGGTATCATCGGCACCCTGATGGCGATCACCATGTCCTCTGTGACCCCGGAGAGCGCTCTGCCGATCTCCATCCCGTTCGCAGTTGCGATCCAGTTCCTGCAGACCGCGATCTATACCGTTCGTGCAGGTGCTCCGGAAAGCGCTGCACACGCACTGGAAAAGAAGCAGTTCGGCAAGTTCCTGCGTACCTCTAACATGACTGTGATCCTGTTCGCTGTCTGTGGTTTCGCACTCGGCTTCCTCGGCGCCTTCAGCATGGAGACCCTGAGCAAGCTGGTAGAGATGATCCCGTCCTGGCTGCTGAGCGGTCTGTCCGTTGCCGGTGGTATGCTGCCTGCGATCGGCTTTGCAATGATCATGAGCGTTATGCTCAAGAAGGAATTCATTCCTTTTGCACTGCTCGGATACATTTGCGCCGCTTATTTCTCCATGCCGATCATCGGTATCGCACTGGTTGGTGCAGTATTCGCAATCAAGCACTATAACGAATCTTCCAATGCTGCAGTAGCTGCTGCCGCAGGCCCGCAGGAGGTAGAACACGATGACTGGATCTAAGCTGACAAAAAAAGACTATCTGAAAACGACTCTGCGTGCATATTTCCTGCAGAACGGTTTCAACTACAGTAACTATCAGGGACTTGGTTATTCTCTGGTCATGTACCCGGGCCTCAAGAAGCTGTACGGCGATCAGCCGGAGCGTCTGGCTCAGGAGCTCAAGGACAACAACGAGTTCTACAACACGAACCCGAACCTGCTCCCGTTCATCACCTCCATCCACCTTGCAATGGCAGACCGCGGTATGTCCTACAGCGAGATCCGCGGCATCAAGATGGCTCTGATGGGACCGCTTGCCGGTATCGGTGACTCCCTGTCCCAGTTCTGTCTGGCACCGCTGTTCTCCACCATCTTTGCTTCCATGGCAATGGATGGCATCTCCATCGCGCCGCTGCTGTTCCTGTTCTGCATGAACTTTGTCCTGCTGCTGCTCAAGCTCATCATGGGTAACTATGGTATGAAGCTGGGTACCAGCATGATCGACAAGCTCAGCGAGCAGATGGGTGCGATCTCTGACGCTGCGGGCATGATCGGTGTAACCGTTATCGCTGGTCTGGCTGCTGCCTTCGTTAAGATCAATGTTGCGATCAGCTTCGCCGCAGGTGAAATGCAGGAAGGCGTGAAGCAGTCCACCGTTGACATTCAGGCAATGCTGGACAAGGTTGCTCCTGCGCTCCTGCCTGTACTCTACACGATGCTGATGTACTACTTGATCAAGAAAAAGAACGTGACGACTTACTGGCTCGTTCTCATCACCGTTGTACTCGGTGTTGCACTGAGCTGCCTCGGTGTTCTGCGCTAATCATCAAAAGGGAGCTGCCGCACGGCAGCTCTTTTTTTATTCGATCTAGGAGGATCCATGATGAACTTTTTGAAAACCTCTCTGCAATTCCTTGCAGATAAAAAACAGCTCCATGAAACTGCACAGAATATAGCAGCCGCAGAACGGGAGCTTATCTTGACCCGTGCAGAAGAACTGCTGGATCAGACCTTCGTCTTCGATAAGCCTTGGGACATGGAACGCTGCCTGACCCCGTATCATTTCGATACGATGGACTGGAACGCACAGCGCAACGATGATGAGGAATGGTGCTTCATGCTCAACCGCATGGACTATCAGGACTATCTCGTTCTTGCTACCCTGCTTTCCGGCGAGAACAAATACGCAGAGAAAGCCAAAGCCTATCTGCTGGACTGGATCGCCGCCCATCCGGAGATCCACGCCGAGCCCTCCACACGCACGCTGGATACCGGCATCCGTGTCATGAACTGGTTTGAAGCCCTGCCCTATCTTCAGCAGCTTGGCTGCCTTTCTGCTGCCGAGCTGACCCAGATCACAGACAGTATGCTCGCGCAGCTGTCCTATCTAAAGGAATCCTATCTTCCCAAGTACAAGACGAGCAACTGGGGCAGCATCCAGACGTGTGCCATCGTTTCCGTCCTGCCCTATCTGTGCGAGGATTACAAGGACAATGCCCTGTACCGCTGGGCCAAGGCGGAAATGGAGCTGCAATTCTCCATTCAGGTCTATCCGGACGGGATGCACTGGGAGCAGTCCACCATGTATCACATCGAGGTACTCAACTATGGCATGAAAGCACTGTACTATATGGGACTGCTGGGCGACACCAGCACGATCTATGATCCGGTCTACCGCCTTGCAACAGCACTCTTCTATCAGCTGACCCCCGCTGGCGGTATCGAGAGCTTTGGCGACAGTGACCGCGTCTGTGCCCGTGATGTATTCACCCGCGCCGCCCTCCTGTTCCACGATGTACACTTCCGCTTTGGCGGTACACCTGTCTGCGATGCAGAAAGCCTGTACACGTTCGGCGCTGCTTGTGCCGTACAGTATAACGCCATGCCTGCCAAGCTCCCGGAGGCACTCTGCTATGACGGCACGGACAGTGGAATGTATGTCATGCGCAGCGACTGGAGCCGCCACGCCAGCTTCCTGATGTTTACCAACGGTTCTCTGGGCAGCGGACACGGTCACAGCGATAACCTGCATGTATCTTTGTATCATAAGGGACAGGAAGTGCTCATCGATGCAGGCCGCTATACCTACCGCGAGGATCACCCCCTGCGTGTTGCGCTCAAGGGAATGCAGGCGCACAACGGCATCATTCTGGACGACAAGCCCTACTGTGTCCCCTCAGACAGCTGGGGCTATGCAGATTTTGGGATCCCCACCAAAAACTATGTGCGTCATGCGGACAATGTACATTATCTGGAGGGTGCCATGATCGGCCATGATCCCTTGCAGATCTGGACGCGCAAGGTCATCTTTGTCGCACCCTCTATCTGGATGATCGTTGATGACGTCAAGGCAGATGGTACGCACGAGGCGCACACACGCTTCCATTTCGATCCCAGCCTGACGCTGGAAGCAGAGGGCAGCCAGTTCCGCATCGCAGGCACAGAGCTTATGATCCTGCCGCCAGAGGGCATGGCAGAGCGCACAGCAGAGCCCTGCTCCCTGCGCTATAACGAACTGCTTACCCATCCTGTCCTGCACACCAAGCGCACCTTCACGGATACCATGACACAGATCACGATCCTTTGTGCCGCTGATATCCATGTCGAATCGGTTCCCGTGTATCAGAATCTGGATACTCCCATGTCGCCGGAATTTGCAGAAGCGCGGCGGTTTGTGCTGTCAGAAAACGAAAGCTACACGGTCGCTGTCTGTCACAAGGAGATCTACAAGGGCAAGAAAGTGCTGTCCTGTGAGGGCATGCCCTATCATGCCAAATGTGTTGCCGTGCATCAAAAGGATGGAAAAAAACAACTGATCGTACTCAAGGCCTGAGCACAAAAAGATCCCACAGGCAAACTGCCTGTGGGATCCATTCGAAGCTTTTAGTCTACGATATTCGTCAGCGTACCGATCGTCTCGATCTCACAGGTCACGACGTCCCCATGCTTCAGGAAGCACGGCGGCTGCATCCCCATGCCGACACCGGCTGGTGTGCCGGTCGCGATGATCGTACCCGCCTTGAGGGTCATGCCCTGTGACAGCTCTGCGATGATCTCTCCGATATCGGTAATGAGCGCACTGGTCACGCTGTCCTGCCGCAGCTGTCCATTGACCGAACAGCGAATGGCAAGCGCAGGCGGATAACTGATCTCATCCGCAGTCACGATACAGGGCCCCATCGGTGTATATCCATCCAGAGACTTTCCAAAATACCACTGCTTATGTCCGGTCTGCAAATTGCGTGCCGATACATCGTTGATGATGGTATAACCAAAAATATAGTCCTTGGCGTCCTCTGCGGATACCTGATACGCATCTTTTCCAAGGATCACACCCAGCTCGACCTCGTAGTCCAGACTGTCCACCAGACCGGCATACAAGGGAATCTTGCCACCGTCCACATTCGCTTCCGAAACGCGCTTGGAAAAATAGATCGCCTTGGGACGATCACCGAATGCTTCCTTGTCGAAGCGTCCTGCTTCCTTATGATGCGCGTCATAGTTGATGCCAAGACAAAGCACATCCTGCAACGGATACGGGATGGGGGCACGGCTGACCAGCTCCTTACAGGAAAGCGGCGCGACGCCCTGCGGCTCCTTGCGCAGCAGCTCCATCTGCTCAGGCGTGATGGTGCAGATGAGTGCATTCATATCTGCAAAGGACAGGCCAAATGCACTGAGCGGATACAGTTCCCCTTCTGTGAACCCGACACCGATCTGATCCTTTCCATCCGGTTGCTCGCGATATGTGTACAGTCTCATTGGAATAACCTCCTCATTTTAAGTAAAACGGTTTATATATTCTTATCATACCAATTTTTTTCTGCTTGTCAACCAATTTTATATTATAATTGCATTTTCCAACCCAATATGATAGACTTAACCTATCCATGCAAAAAGGAGAATTTCTATGTCATTGAAAAATAAAATGACCATACAGGAAATCGCCGCCGAAGCACAGGTATCCAAGACGACAGTTTCTTTTTTTCTGAATGGAAAGCGGGAAAAAATGTCTGCAAACACATGGAACCGTATCGCAAAGGTCGTAAAAAAATACGACTACCGCCCCAGTGCAACGGCTCGTCTCATGACCGCCAAGCATTCCTGTCTGCTCGGCGTCCTCATCGGCGATATCACCCATCCCTTCTCCAATCATCTTGTAAAGGGCATCGCGCAGGTATGCCGTGCCGGAAAGTATCAGGTGCTGATCGGGACCAGCGATTATGAGCCGGAAGCCGAGCTCAACCACATCGACCGCATGATCGATATGGGCGTAGACGGCCTGATCCTCCAGCCCTGTGGCAATCCGCGCGAGTCCATCGAAAAGCTGAACCGCGCCGGTATCCCAGTCGTCTGCATCGACAGTAACCCTGTCGGTCTGCCGCTTTGGGTCGTCACCAACAACTATAAGGTCACTTTCGATGCCATCACCTCCTGTATCGATCGCGGATACGAACAGGTCATCCTGTTTTCTGCGATCCCCAACGTGCTGGTCTCCCGTCAGGATCGTTATCAAGGCTGTCTGGATGCCCTGAAAGAGAAGGATGTGCCCTGTTATGTTCAGATCATCGACGCAAACACCTCCGCCGAGGAGATCCTCCAGACAGTGCGGGAGCGTTATACCAGCGGCCGCACACTGGTCTTTGTCCCGAACTGCTGGCTCCTGCCTGCGGTTTTCACTGCCCTCAAGCCGCTGTATCCGGAGATCCCAACGCAGCTCGGCATCTTAGGGTTTGACAACGAGGACTGGGCATCGCTCTCCATGCCGACCGTCTCGACCATCGTGCAGCCAGCCTTTCAGGAAGGCTCTACTGCGGCGGCTCTGCTCATCGATCACATTCGGGAGCGCATCGAAAATCCGCCGACTGTCACACTCCCCTGTGATGTCATCTGGCGCGATTCTACCGCACTCTAAATCATCGAAAATGATGAAAAAAACAGCCATGATCCAATTGCCGTAAGTTGGACCATGGCTGTTTTTATGTCGATCAAACGGGGGTCGTCCACCCCATATCATCGGGGATCCGTCCCCACTGGATCCCTGTAATGGTGTCATAGAGCCGCTGTGTCACTGCACCGATCTTGCCGGAATTGATCTGCGCGACCTCATTTTCGTAACGCAGCTCACCTACAGGGGAGATGACTGCTGCCGTTCCGGTTCCAAAGACTTCTTCGAGCTTGCCCTCACGCGAGGCTTTCATTACGTCCGCAATGGCGAGCGGTTGCTCACAGACGGAAAATCCCCACTTTTTGAGCAGCTCGATGCAGGACATACGCGTTACGCCGGGCAAAACGGTGCCTGCGCAGGGCGCGGTATAAATGGTTCCATCGATCTTGAAAAAGCAGTTCATGGAACCGACTTCTTCTACATAGCGATGGGATACGCCATCGAGCCACAGGGTCTGCTCATATCCGAGTTCATGTGCCTTGACCTGCGAGATCAGGGAAGCCGCATAGTTTCCGCCGCACTTGGTAAAGCCTGTACCGCCTGGGCAGGCGCGGGTATATTCATCTTCCACGAAGATCTTCACCGGATCGATCCCCGTTGAATAGTACGCCCCGACCGGCGAACAAATGATGATGAATTTGTGCGTTGCCGCCATACGCACACCCAAGTGCGGTTCGGTCGCAATGACAAAAGGACGGATATACAGGCTGGT
The DNA here is from genome assembly GCA_029257685.1 of Butyricicoccus sp. Taxonomy (GTDB): domain Bacteria; phylum Bacillota; class Clostridia; order Oscillospirales; family Butyricicoccaceae; genus Butyricicoccus. Next base: position 11,353 of record JARIAV010000270.1, on the reverse strand, counting down.
TCCCTGTGCGTGAGGCACCCAATCCGCATCGGTCTGTACGAGGGCCTTGACTGCCTGTACAAAGTCCTCGGTCGGCAATTCCGGCAGACACATCCGGCGGTTGGTATTCTGCATCCGCTCCGCGTTTTTCTCCGGTCGGAACAGCTGGATGGAGCCATCGGGCAGACGGTACGCCTTCATGCCCTCGAAAGACTCCATCGCATAGTGGAGCACCATCGCAGCCGGATCGAGTGCGATCGGCTGATAGGGCACGATCCGTGCATCATGCCAACCCTGTCCTTCGGTATGTTCCATCAGGAACATGTGGTCTGTGTAGTATTTTCCAAATCCCAGTGCGGCTTCATCTGGTTTTTGTTTGGGATGGGTGGTGTGTTCATACTGGATATTGAGCATAGGATTTTCACTCTTTTCTGTTAAACTGTGCGAAAGTGTTTTCTTTATTTTATCCCTTTCTTTCCATATTTTCAAGTGTTTTCCCTGTCTGTTTCATTCTTTTGTAGAGATTTTTTCAAAACAGCCTCGCAAACAGATCGTCCACCGCCTGTTCTTCCCTGCAATGCTCCCCCATTCCGGCAGGCTTTTCCAGCGCATGTTTCGTATGATTTTATGCTTTTCCTGTACGAATCCCAAGGCTTCTATGCTATAATAAAATCAATATCATTTCGATCCTCTGCCATTCCAAAAGGAGGCTGTTCCCTATGAAGAAGCTCCGCAGGCCTGTGCTTGCCCTGATCCTTTGCACGTTCCTGCTCCTCGGTATGACCACAAGCACAGCCGCACCATCTGTGACCCTCACCGCTGTCAACGATTCCTTTCTGCCCCTCTCGGCTGCTACGATGCCTGAGCGGCGCGGCGGTACGCAATACGTCCCCTATTCCGTGTTTTCCGGCACGCTTGGTATCTCCGGCTCCTATAACAGCGCAGACGAAACGCTCTCGATGTCCAGCGGCTCCACCGTACTGCGGTTCGATCTGAGCCATGGCACGGTGTATGACCAGAACATGAACAGCTATGGAACGCCTGCCTATTGGATCAACGGCACGATCTATGTCCCCGTCAAGCTGGTCTGCGGCAAATTCGGCATGACCTACTCCAACATTTCCGCAGCGGCGCCCATCCTGCGCATCTGCAATGCTTCCGCATCCCTGTCAGATTCCGCTTTTGCCTCCTCCTCTGCGTCCACCATTCGCAGTATGCTCGATGCCTACAGCAACCCGCCTGCCACTCCGGCACCGCTCCCACAAAGCGGCGCTCCCCTGCCTGCTGGCAGCAACCCCAATGCGCCGATGGCTCCGCTGCAAAAACCCAGTGTTGTCTATCTGAGCTATTTCGGCGCACCGGACGCAGACACGCCTGCCATTCTGGACGCACTGGAGGGCGCACATCACCATGCGATCTTTTTTGTTCCTGCTGATGGGACACGGCTCGATGAAGATCTGTTGCGGCAGATCCTTGGACGCGGACACACGATCGGCTTCACCGTCCTGTCCTCTGCGCAGGATATGAGCGGCAAGCTGCGTACCGCGAACGATACCCTGTTCCGCGCGACAGGCACGGTCAGCCGCCTGCTCAGCATCTCAAACGGCAGCGAGCATCTGAGCAATGTACAGAGAGAAGGACTCATGCAGGCAGGCTACCGCATCTGGGATACGACCCTTGACAGCCGCGATCATTCTTACAACGCTGAGACCACCGCACAGACGGTCCTCGCCGCCATTGGGCAGACCACAGAACCGACCGTCATTCGTATGGGGCATTACCAGACCTCCGCACACGCGACCACACGGATCGCAGAGCATCTGCGTACATACGATATCCCTGTCGGCGAGATCTCACTGACGCGCACACCGATCAACCATCTGCCCAAATAACTATGACAATATCGTCCTCTTAGCACATCTGTTCTGTCAAATGCTCACAAAAACGGTCGAAATGCAAAATATATCCGAGGTATATCCTCCCTGCATTTGTGGGCAAACTTGCTTTAGCAAGACAAGGCAGGAGGGATACGTCATGCAAAGCAAAGTCGAGATCTGTGGTGTGAATACCGCTTCTTTGACCGTGATTCCTGCGGCTGAAATGACTGAGCTGCTCCGCAAATCACATAATGGCGATGAAAACGCGCGGGAAAAGCTGATCCGCGGCAATTTGAAGCTGGTGCTTTCCGTCATCCAGCGCTTCAACGGACGCGGGGAATCTGTCGATGATCTGTTTCAGGTCGGCTGTATCGGACTGATGAAATCCATCGACAACTTCAACTGCGACCTCAATGTGCGTTTTTCTACCTATGCAGTTCCCATGATCATCGGCGAGATCCGCCGCTATCTGCGCGATAACAGTGCCATTCGGGTCTCCCGCTCCATGCGTGATACCGCTTATCGCGCATTGCAAGCCAAGGAAGCCTTTCTGAGAGAGCATCAGCGTGAGCCCACCATCACCGAGCTTGCCAAGGCACTGGAGATGAAAAAAGAAGATGTCGTCTTTGCACTGGATGCCATTTCCGATCCCATCTCCCTCTATGAACCTGTGTGGGGCGAGGAAGGCGATGCCCTATGCGTGATGGATCAGGTGGGCGATCCCAAAAATACGGACGAGCACTGGCTGACCCAGATCGCACTCAAGGAAGCGATCAGCACCCTGTCCGAGCGCGAGAAGCGCATCGTACACATGCGTTTTTTTGAGGGACGCACCCAAATGGAAGTCGCTTCTGCCATTCACATTTCACAGGCACAGGTCTCCCGTCTGGAAAAGGGCGCACTCGCACACATCCGCAAGCATATCTAAAAGATCCCACGGCTTCGCGTACACATCGCAAAGCTGTGGGATCTCTTTTGTCTCAAATATGGATCTATAGGGTGATCTGCGGATTGGGCAGATCCTCATCCTTCAGGATCGCACCGATCGACGGGAGCGTGCGTGTCAGATAGCGTTTGGGGTCGCTCAGCTCAGCTTCCTGTGCGCGCATGGCACGCGTCACCGTGTGCTTGGCACGCAGCACCATTGCCTGCACGCCCTGTGTCGAGCGTGTCGCCTTGATATCCAGCATGCCTGTCCGGAACGTCATGGCACGGTTTGCCGTCGAATACATCACGATCTCGGTGTCATCGTCCACCGGATAGAAGAAGCCGACTGCAGGCGACTTATCCGAATACGCCGCAGTCAGGCGGCGGCGGTTGGTCTTGGTCTCGAAGCTCTCCAGCGAGAAGCGTGCCGCCTTACCGTTTTCAAACACCACCACCATACTGCTCTTATAATCGGGCAGCAGGGCAAATACGGGCACTTCTCCCTCATCCATATCCAGCTTGGAGGGCAGATAATCTCCCAGCACGGATGCCTTGCAATCGTCGAAATCATGCAGGTGTGCCTTATATGCCTGATGCTGGTTGGTAAAGAAGATGATCTCGGCTTTGTTCGTGGTCTCGCAGTCCCACACGACCCGATCGCCGTCCTTGAGCTTGTGCTCGGCAGACATACGCCAGGACGCCGGTGTGATCTTCTTGAAATATCCCTCCTGTGTCATAAAGATGAGCACCGGATAATCCTCGATATGGTCGGTCTCATCGAAGGACTTGACCGCATTCACGTTCACGATCTCCGAATGGCGTGGAGCCGGATATTTTTTGATGACCGCCTCGAGCTCCTTGACGATGATGTTGCGCAGCTTGGCTTGGCTGCTGACGATCGTTTGGAGCTTCTCGATCTCGGCTGCAAGGGCATCGGTCTCCTGTGTGCGTTTCAGGATATACTCTTTATTGATATGGCGCAGCTTGATCTCAGCGATGAATTCCGCCTGTGCTTCATCTACCCCAAAGCCGATCATGAGATTGGGGATGACTTCTGCATCTTCCTCGGTTTCCCGAATGATCCGGATGGCGTGGTCGATATCGAGCAGGATCTTTTTAAGACCTTCCAACAGATGCAGCTTCTGCTTTTTCTTTTCCAGATCGAAATAAACGCGGCGGCGGACACAGCCGATACGCCATGCCGTCCATTCATCCAGAAGCGCGCGCACGCCCAGCACGCGCGGCATCCCCTCAATGAGTACATTGAAGTTGCACGAGCAGGAGTCCATGAGCGGTGTCATACGGAACAGACGATCCATGAGCTTGTCCGGATCGGTGCCGCGCTTGAGGTCGATGGCGATCTTGAGACCGCCCAGATCGGATTCATCGCGGATGTCCGAGATCTCGCGGATCTTGCCGGCTTTTACAAGCTCTGCTACCTTATCGATGATGGCTTCAATGGTGGTGGTATAGGGGATCTCTGTGATCTCGATGAGGTTTTCCTTTTTGAGATACTGCCATTTGCCGCGCACCTTGAACGAACCGCGGCCAGTCTCATAGATCTTGCGCATCTCCGCCGCATCATAGATGATCTCGCCGCCCGTCGGGAAATCGGGTGCCGGCATGGTCTCCATCACATCATGCGCAGGGTCTTTGATGCAGGCGATCGCCGTGCGGCATACCTCATGCAGATTGAAGCCGCAGAACGAGGATGCCATACCGACGGCAATGCCCGTATTGGCAGAGACCAGAATATTCGGGAAGGTCGTCGGGAGCAGGGTCGGCTCCTTCATGGAGCCGTCATAGTTGTCCACCAGATCGACTGCATCACAGTCGATATCGCGGAACAGCTCGATGCAGAATGCGTCCAGCTTGGCCTCTGTATAACGCGGTGCGGCGTATGCCATATCGCGCGAATAGACCTTGCCAAAGTTGCCCTTAGAGTCGATGAACGGGGTCAGCAGAGACTCATTTCCACGTGTCAGACGTACCATCGTATCATAGATCGCCTGATCGCCATGCGGATTGAGCTTCATGGTCTCACCCACGATGTTCGCGGATTTGGTACGGTTTCCATTGAGCAATCCTTTTTTATACATCGTATAGAGCAGCTTTCTATGCGATGGCTTGAAGCCGTCGATCTCCGGAATGGCACGCGATACGATGACACTCATTGCATAAGGCATATAGTTGACGCGCAGCGTTTCCGTGATGGGCTGCTCGGTTGGTTCCAGCGGCGGCTGTACCGGACGCTTGGAATCGATTTCTTTTTTCTTCGCCACAGGTAGCGGCCTCCTTTATGAAATATCCGCGAAGTCGAGATACTGCGCGCCGTTTTCTGCAATATATTCCTTGCGTCCTGCAAGGTTATCGCCCAGCAGCAGATCGAACATATCCGCAGTCGCCTGCGCGTCCTCCGGTGTCACACGGATGAGACGGCGCGACGCAGGGTTCATGGTCGTTTCCCACATCATATCGGCCTCGTTCTCACCAAGTCCCTTGGAACGCTGGATGTTGACTTTTTTTCCAGCAAGTTTTTTGAGTATGGCAGCCTTTTCCGCGTCATCGAATGCAAAATAGGTCTTGTCCTTGCAGGTGATCTCATACAGGGGAGACTCGGCGATATAGACAAAGCCCTGTTCAATGAGCGTGGGCATCAGACGATAGATCATGGTCAGGATGAGGGTACGGATCTGAAATCCATCGACATCGGCATCCGTACAGATGATGACCTTGTTCCAGCGCAGGCTGTCCAGATCGAAGCCGGACAGATCACGGTTCGCCTTGGTGCGCACCTCCACGCCGCAGCCCAGCACACGAATGAGATCGGTGATGATATCATTCTTGAAGATCTTATCATACTCTGCTTTCAGACAGTTCAGGATCTTACCGCGGACAGGCATGATCGCCTGAAACTCGGAATCACGCCCCTGCTTACAGGAGCCGAGCGCGGAGTCACCCTCGACGATATAGAGTTCCCGTCGGGAAGTATCCTTGGTGCGGCAGTCCACGAACTTCTGGACACGGTTGGCTACATCCAGATTGCCGGACAGCTTCTTCTTGATATTGAGACGCGCACGCTCTGCCTGTTCACGGCTGCGCTTGTTGATGAGCACCTGATCGGCGATCTTGTCCGCTTCATCCTTGTTCTCGATGAAGTAGATCTCCAGATTTTCCTTCAGGAATTCCGTGGTCGCCTCTTGGATAAAGCGGTTCGTGATGGCTTTCTTGGTCTGGTTCTCGTAAGAGGTCTGGGTCGAGAAGCAGTTGGTCACGAGTACGAGGGCATCGGCGATATCCTGAAAGGTGACCTTGCTTTCATTTTTCTGGTACTTGTTCTGCTGCTTGAGATAGGCATCGATCGCAGAGACAAAGGCAGAACGCACGGCCTTATCCGGCGCGCCGCCATATTCCAGCCAGGAGGAGTTATGATAATACTCCGTGCGTGCATTTTCACGCGAGAAGCAGAACGCACAGGACAGCTTTACGCGGTATTCGTCCTTATCCGCGCGATCGCGTCCGCGGCGTTCGGTCTGGTAGAACTGTACGCTGGTCAGGGCCTGCTCACCTGCAAGCTCGCCCACATAGTCCACGATGCCATTTTCATAGCAAAACTCCGTGGTGTCGAACTGGCTTCCATTCTGATCGCGCAGGACGAACACCAATCCGGCATTGACGACCGCCTGTCGCTTGAGCACATCGCTGTAATACGCCAATGGGATATTGATATCGGTAAAAACTTCGAGGTCAGGGCGCCAATGGATGAGCGTGCCTGTCTTTTTGGTCTTGCAGGGTGTCTTGATAAAACCTTCCGGTGTATTGGTCTTGTTCTCGCCCTTTTCAAAATGCAGGCTGTACGAGAAGCCGTCACGCCAAACGGTGACATCCATATATTCGGAGGAATACTGCGTTGCGCAGGTACCGAGACCATTGAGGCCCAGAGAGAACTCATAGTTCTCCCCTTCGTTGTTCTTGTATTTACCGCCGGCATACAATTCACAGAATACCAACTCCCAGTTATACCGCTGCTCGCTGGGGTTGAACTCGATCGGGATGCCGCGCCCCATATCCTCGACCTCGATCGATCCATCTGCATAGCGTGTCACCGTGATGCGACTGCCATGTCCTTCACGCGCTTCATCAATCGAGTTGGATAAAATTTCAAAGACAGAATGTTCGCAGCCCTCGATCCCGTCAGAGCCAAAAATAACGCCCGGACGTTTCCGAACGCGATCTGCACCTTTGAGAGAGGAAATACTGTCGTTTCCATATTGGTTACTTGATTTCGCCATAAAATACAACTCCTGTTTGATTCACAATTGGTTCTATTATATACCAGCAAACCCATTTAAGTCAAATAAAAAGCGGTTTATCTGAATTTTTCCGGTTTCCTGCATACACATACGCATAGATCGGACAGGAAATATTTTGTTTTTGCGGAAAAGTATAACGCCCAGACGAACATTCGTCTGGGCGTTATACTCAAAAAAAGTAAGGATGAAAAAAAAGAAGGGGGATAGAAAGAAAAAGGTATCATAAAAGGAGAAAAGATTCTCCTGGATGTTGGCATTGCCTTGATTCTGCCGCATGGGGGACATACGGCAGAAGGCAATTTTGAAGGGGTAAGAAAAAAAGTAGGGGGATTGGGGTAATCAGTCAGGAACTTGAGATGGGGGAAATCTCTTGTTCTTGACTGTCTATATTGTATCGTAACTTTGTGTCGGAATCTTGTCGGAATTATGACTTATTTTTGAACGTTCTATGAAGATTCTATGAACAAAAAAACAAAACACCGAAGCGATCTCACTTCGGTGTTTTGAAGAAAACATACTTATCTGAACTTACGCTTCTTAGCGCGAGCAGCCTCAGACTTCTTGCGGCGCTTTACGCTCGGGCTCTCATAATGCTCACGCTTGCGGAGCTCGGAAAGCACACCAGCCTTGGCACAAGAACGCTTGAATCTTCTCAGAGCGCTGTCCAGGGTCTCGTTTTCCTTGATATGGACTTCCGACATCGTTTTCCCTCCCTCCGCGCGTTCGGCTATTTCCAGAACGCTTGCGCTTTTACCTGTTCAGTCGTATCTGATTGCAAACAGACACAATCCTCCCGATAAAACCGTAAGATTATTATACTAAATCTCCCGTAAGCTGTCAAGTATAAATAGAAATTATTTTACGACCAAATTGATGATCTTATTCTTTACCACGATGGTCTTGACGATATTCTTTCCAGCCACCGCGTTCTTGACCTTTTCGTCAGCCAGCGCGATCTCGACCGCCTGCTCCTGCTCGCAGTCCAAGGGCAGCTGGATGGTAGACTTGATCTTACCGTTGACCTGTACCCCGATCTCGATGGAGGATTCCACGGTCTTCGCCTCATCATATTCCGGCCAAGCCTCGAGGGACAGCACGGTATCATGCCCCAGCATCTGCCACAGTTCTTCGGTCACATGCGGTGCGAACGGGTTCACGATCTTGAGCAGGGTCTCATACTCTGCACGGTTGACGCCCTGATCGTAGAACTGATTGACAAGGCTCATGAGAGCAGCGATCGCTGTATTTGCCTTGAGGTTCTCGATGTCCTCCGAGACCTTCTTGATGGTCTTGTGCAGCATGATCTCATTGTTTGCGCTGTATGCGTCCCCGTCCTGTACCTTCTCGAACAGGTTCCAGACGCGCTCGACAAAGCGGCGGCAGCCCTTGATGGACGCAGAGGACCACGGCGCAGCCTTTTCAAAGTCACCGATGAACATTTCATAGAGGCGCATGGTGTCCGCGCCGTAGGTCTCGACGATCTCGTCCGGATTGACGACATTGCCGCGGGACTTGGACATCTTTTCGCCGTTCTCGCCGAGGATCATACCGTGTGAGGTGCGCTTTGCATAGGGCTCCTTGGTCGGGACAACACCGATATCATACAGGAACTTATGCCAGAAGCGGCTGTACAGCAGGTGCAGTGTGGTATGCTCCATGCCGCCGTTGTACCAATCGACCGGACTCCAGTATTCCAGTGCTTCCTTGGAGCAGAGCTCCTTGTCATTGTGCGGATCCATATAGCGCAGGAAGTACCACGAGGAGCCTGCCCATTGCGGCATGGTATCGGTCTCGCGCTTTGCCGGACCACCGCAGCACGGACAGGTGGTATTGACCCAATCGGTCATCTTGGCCAGCGGCGACTCTCCGTTCTCGGTCGGCTCATAGGAATCCACATCAGGCAGGGTCAGCGGCAGCTGATCCTCCGGCAGCGGCACCCAGCCGCACTTTTCACAGGAGACCAGCGGAATGGGCTCGCCCCAGTAACGCTGACGGGAGAATACCCAGTCACGCAGCTTGTAGTTGACCTTTTCGTGTCCAATGCCCTTTTCAGTCAGGAAGGCAATGATCTTTTTCTTCGCTTCCGCGACGGAAAGACCATTCAGGAAATCGGAATTGACGAGTGTACCGGTTGCCACATCGGTGAATGCAGCCTCCTGTACATTGCCGCCTGCAATGACCTCCACGATGGGCAGATCGAACACCTTTGCAAATGCCCAGTCACGGTCGTCATGTGCCGGAACTGCCATGATCGCACCCGTGCCATAGGTCATGAGTACATAGTCGGAGACGAAAATGGGGATCTGCTTGCCGTTGACCGGATTGATCGCCATAACGCCGTCCAGACGCACGCCTGTCTTGTCCTTGTTGAGCTCTGTACGCTCAAAGTCAGACTTGCGTGCGGCTTCCTCGCGGTATGCGCGGACTGCGTCGATGTTCTTGAGCTTATCTGCCCAAGTCTCTACCATCGGATGCTCCGGCGAGATGACCATATAGGTCGCACCGAAAAGGGTATCCGGACGTGTGGTATACACGGTCAGCTTGTCCCCTTCTGTGGTCGTAAAATCGACCTCTGCACCGGTGGAACGGCCGATCCAGTTCTTCTGCTGTGTCTTGACGCGATCGACAAAGTCCATTTCATCGAGATCATCGATCAGACGCTGTGCATACTTGGTGATGCCCAGCATCCACTGGCTCTTGGTCTTGCGCACGACCTCCGAGCCGCAGCGCTCACAGGTACCACCTACGACCTCCTCGTTTGCCAGCACGCACTTACAGGAGGTGCACCAGTTGACCGCCATTTCTTTCTTGTAAGCAAGGCCCTTTTTGAACAGCTGCAAGAAGATCCACTGCGTCCACTTATAATAGGACGGGTCGGTGGTGTTGATCTCACGCGACCAGTCAAAGGACAGACCAAGCGACTTGAGCTGGCTCTTGAAGCGTGCCACGTTCTGCTTGGTGACCTCTGCCGGATGTACATGGTTCTTGATGGCGAAGTTCTCAGTTGGCAGACCAAAAGCATCCCAGCCCATCGGATACAGTACATTGTAACCCTGCATACGCTTCTTACGGGAAACGATATCGAGCGCGGTATAGGAACGCGGATGGCCTACATGCAGACCCATACCAGACGGATACGGGAACTCAACAAGCGCATAGAATTTCGGCTTGGAATAATCATTCGGTGCAACGAAGCATTCCTTTTCATCCCAAACCTGCTGCCACTTGGCTTCGACAGCCTTATGATCGTATTTATTCAACGGTATAACCCCCAATACTGTCTATACATACGGCGCGGCATTTGACCGCGCCGCGTATGAAAATTTTACTGTACCTCGGCATCCTCTACACCCAGCTCCTTGAGCGGGATGCGGGTGCCGTCCTTCCAGAGGTTTTCCAGATTATAGAACTGGCGTGCCTCGGGAACGAAAATATGAACCAGTACACTGCCGTAATCCAGCAGGATCCAGCTGGAGGACTCAAAGCCTTCCACATGGTGCGGCATGGTATCATGATCATACTTGAGGTGATATTCCACGCTGTCTGCAAGCGCTCTGACCTGTGTGGTAGAGGTCGCGCTGCAAATCACGAAATATTCCGTCAATGTGGTCAGGTGCTCGACCTGCAGCACATCGATCTCTCTGCCCTTGCGCTCCAAAAGCGCCTCGCAGATATATTTTGCTGTTTCTTGTGCGTTCATATATGCTCTCCTTTTCCTTGGTTATCCTTCCGGATCGGTTGCTGTATCAGACGGAGCGGGCTCCGGAGCAGATGTACTGCTGTCTGTACTGTCTGATCCATTTGTATCTGTATCATTGTCGGACGGCAGCGGATCACTTCCTGTATTGGGATCGGCTGGCGGTACGATGGGATCGGACGGCATCGTCTGGCTGCCTGTGCCATTGGTATTGTCCGAAGGGTTGGACGGATCCAGTCCATTCGATCCGTTGGAACCGCTGGGGTCGCTCGAACCATTCGTGCCATTGGAGTTACTCGAACCATTCGATCCGTTTGATGGATCCTGTTCTGTCTCGCCGTTCGGATCCTCCGGATTTTCGGTATCCGGATTTTCCGGATCTCCTGTTCCGTTCTGCTCCGGATCTTCTGCGTTTGGATCTTCTGTATCTTCCGGCGGTGCGATCTCCTCCTCGTCTTCATCCGAGGTCACACCCGGACGACGCTTGCCCTCCGGTGGGGACTGGATCACATCGAGAGAGGTCAGCTGGCGATCATACGGATTGAAATACTCGTTGATCA
>JARIAV010000035.1 GCA_029257685.1 Butyricicoccus sp. | reverse complement strand
GCAGCATCTGCGTGGGTCTGGATCCCACCGCCGGCAATGACGGGGATCCTGACCCCGTAACTGGATTCCAGCGTCTGCACAAAATCGAGCACTTCGGTCAGGCAGTCGGCGAGGGTGGGAGCCTTGCCGGAGATCACGTCCTCGTAGGCAAACCCCAGATGACCGCCTGCCAGTGGACCCTCGACGACGACGGCATCGGGCAGACGATCGACGCGCAGCCAGCTCTTGACGATGAGACGCAGCGCACGCGCGGAGGATACGATGGGGAGGATGGCTGTTTTCGTGCCCTGTGCCAGCCGTGCAAGTCCGGTGGGCAGCCCTGCACCGGATACGATGAAGTCAGCACCCTGTGCGATGGCTTCGCGGACATAGGTTTCGTAGTGGTTCATGACCGACATGAAGTTGAACCCGATCACGCCGTTTGGGGCAATCGCGCGTGCGCGGGACAATTCCTGCCCGATGGCACGGAGATTGGCGCGGAGCGGATCGGAAGAAAATTCAGGATCGCGATAGCCGATCTGCACGCCGGATATCGTGCCGACGCCGCCGCATTTTGCAACAGCACCAGCCAGTCCGGAAAGAGAAACGCCGATCCCCATGCCGCCCTGTACGATGGGCAGGGCGGCGGTATGAGAACCAAGTGTGAGAGACATAGAGAGACCTCCATAATAATTTTATTAGCTTATCAAAATATATGGGCGGAAAAAACTGCCAGCCGTGCTGGCAGCTTTGTGTGCGGTTCGGGTGTATCTGCAAACAAAGAAATCGACGGATTTTTCGCGGTGCGTGTGCAGATGCCATGCACTATAGAAAAAGACGGGCATTTCGACTTTTCAGATCGTCCTTAGAAGCTGATGATGAGCCCCTGATCCTCTGCGTAGTAGCTGGTCAGTGCGTGGGTGGGCAGGATCGAGACCTGTACACCGGGTGCTTCGCTTTCCAGCAGGTTTTGCAGGGTCATCGCGCCCTTGAGGTTGGAGCAGTGCGAGATGATGACATGGCGTTTGGAGAGATCACAGGCTTCCTTCATATCCTTGAGCAGGGTCATAAGGGTGCTGCGATCGCCGCGGCATTTGTGGATCACGCTCAGGCTGCCCTCATCGGAGGTGCCGATGATGCGCATCCCCAGCTTTTTGGCGACGACACCGGCGAGCTTTGGCATGCGTCCGTTCTTCGTCAGATTATCGAAGGAGGACAGGGTGAAATAGATATTGAGGGTCTTGTTGTAGTCCTCTGCCCCATGCACGACTTCCTCAAAGGAAAGGCCCTGTGCGATCAGCTCATTGATCTTTTGGGCAACGAGGATCATTTGTCCGCTGACCGAGCGGGTATCGATGACAGCGATCTTTTTATTGGGGAATTCATCCATGACCAGATCGCGTGCGACCATCGCCGCGCTGTAGCTTCCGCTGAGGGCGGAAGAGATCGTCAGCGCGATGGTGTAATCGGCTTCTTCAATTACCTTGGACCATGCAGCCGGAGACGGACAGGAGGAACCGGTCGGGCCGGAGGAGGAACGCATGGAATTCAAGAAGACGTTCATATCCAGATCGGGTTCATCCACAAAGCTCATATCCCCCACCTGAACGATCAGGGGAACGATGGAAAGAGAAACATTTGGGGCACAGGCAAGGCCCTCGTGCAGATCGCTTGAGCTATCGACAGCAATTTTCCAATTCATAAAAACACATCCTTGATATCACAGCGGACAGATACGGGCTGTCAGCAGAATAAAACTTACTTGATGTAGTATTCAAAACTATATACGCTGAACTCAGTATATCAATTCTGTTCTGGAATGTCAATCCAAAACGGATCCTGCACGCAAACAATCTCCGTGCAGACCGTCTTGGTCGGAGTGCATAAGAAGCAGGGCAAAAGCTCGTACAGGTTGTCCCCTTGTATCCAAGGGAACAAAGGTATATAATGAAAACAGCAATTAGATATGGTATGATGTGATGATGTATCCAATGTTTTACTTCTTACTATACCTTGCGCTGGTGCCCCGAATACACTTCCTCGTGTTCGGGGCATCAGTCTGTTTCGAGGGGCTTGTCCCACTTTGCACCAAGGATCTTATGGCAGTCTGCAACGCAGGCTTCCAGCTTGTGATAGACCGATGCGCTGACCGCATTTGGGGAACCCTCGGTATAGGCTTCCATGCTTTTATGGGCATCGAGCAGGGTATATCGCTCTCCGTTGACTTCTTTTTCTCGATCCAGCATGAACATGGGGCGGTAGGATACGTCCGTTACTTGCGTGACGCCCTCGTTGGGGTCTTTGGTCAGTTCCAGTTGGAGCACAACGGTCGTATCCGTATAGGGGTCATTTTGTGCGGAAATAAAATTGCCCAGCGACCAGCAGATAAAGCCGGTACGGGTGTTGCCGTCCGCATCTGTGAGCGTGCGTGTCTCCATCGGCTGCAAAACATGGGGGTGTCCGCCCAGAATGAGATCTGCACCATGCGCAAACAGGAAGTCAGCTGCCTTTTCCTGATGGGTGTTTTGTCTGGTCTGATATTCTTCGCCCCAATGCATGATGACTGCAATGAGATCGGGGTCCAGTGCCTTGGCAGCCTCCAGACCTGCGCGCAGCTCCTCCTCTGCGATACGCTCGGCGGTCGTCAGATAATCCTCTGTGAAGACGTTCACGGTTTCGGGATGCTCCTTGCGGATGGGGATCCCGTTTGTACCATAGGTGTAGGACAGGAACGCGATCTGGATCCCGCCGACATCGGCAAGATACACGCCATGATGGTTCTTGTGTTTTTCTTCCGCAGAACGGTATGTACCGACATGGGCGAGCCCCTGCGCATCCAGCACATCAAGGGTACGCGACAGACCGGCATGGCCGCGATCCATACAGTGATTGTTTGCTGTGCTGATGAGATCGAAACCGACTTCTTTGAGCGCCTCTGCCAAGGCATCCGGCGAGTTGAATGCGGGGAAGCCGGAATAGTCCGGACCGCCGGAAAGAGTGGTTTCCAGATTGACGACGGCATAGTCAGCGAGCTCGACCCACGGACGTGCCGCCTCGATCATCGGCAGATAGTCATAGGTCTTTGTGCTGCTGTCATAGGCATCCCGTGTCTGCGGCATGTGGCTCATCGTATCCCCACAGACAGCGAGGGTCGCTGTGATATTGGGCAGTGGAGTCTGGGACTCGGATCCGGAAGGATCGGCTGGACTTGCGTTGGATGCAGCAGGCTTGGGGGCGCATCCTGTCAAAGCGAGACAGAGCAGGATGGCAAAGAACTTACGATACATAGAAACCTCCTTTATCATAAAACGGGGGATATCTCTTTGGATACGCTTATTTTGACATAAACGGACAGATTTTGCAACTTTATTTTGCAGGATGCCAGCTGCTGAATGGTGCGTGGGGGCTCTGTGCGGGGAGCAGGGGCTGTACGAGGAAATCAAGGTATATTATGCATATCTATGCACGAGCGGAGGGCGTGAGAAATTTGCGATACAAAAACATGGGTAGGATATACAAAATTCGCAGAATAAAACTGTTGAAATTTACAAAAAGTAATTATGCCCCTTGAAGAAATTGTTGAAATATGCTATATTAGAATCAATATATGGATAGTGATTGGAAACAAGCTAAACCTACATAGTGGAGATAAAAATACAAGTGCGATGTATTTTATTCCATTATGTGGTTTTTTTGTTTTTTAGGGGAAGAAGACCGTCAAAAGGCGCGCTTTCTTTTCTGGGGGAAGGCACCAATAGAAGATCGTGACTGCTGAGATAGAAAGGGGCTCGAGGAATGGTCATTGAAAAGATCTTGAATAATAATGTGGTGGTAACAAAGGATCGAAATCAGGAAGAAGTTATCATGATGGGGCGTGGGCTTGCTTTTCGCAGAAAGGTCGGAGATGAGATCGACCCCGCCATGGTCGATAAGGAATTCCGGCTGAGCAGCAAAGGGACGAAGAGCAAGTTTGAAGAACTTGTGGTAGATATCCCCATCGAAAATCTGGAGCTGGCCGAGGAGATCATTTGTTATGCAAAAGCACATCTGGGAAAAAGACTCAATGAGATCATTTATATTTCGCTGGTGGATCATCTGCACACAGCGATTTCCCGATTTTTGGAAGGGATCACGGTAAAGAATGCCCTGCTGTGGGATATCAGAAGGTTTTATCCGGATGAATTCGCCGTTGGCATGAAGGCGCTCGACCAGATCGAAAAGCGCTGCAAGATCCGTCTGCCGGAGGACGAAGCCGGATTTATCGCGCTGCATTTGGTGAATGCCACGATGGACGAATCGAGCGTACAGGATATGTACAGCATCACCAAGATCATGCAGGAAATTTCCAATATCGTAAAGTATGTATTCAATACAGAGTTTGATGAGGACAGCGTATATTATTATCGCTTTATCACCCATCTCAAATTTTTTGCACAGCGATTGCTGAACGGAAAAGTATATGATGATCCGAGTGACGATGACCTTTATGAGATCGTCAAGGTGAAGTACCGCAATGCATACGGATGTGTGTGCAAGATCGCGGAGTTCATCGAGAAAAAGTATCATCATGTATTGAGCAATGAGGAAAAATTGTATCTGACGATCCATATCGAACGGATCATTTACAAAAATAAAAAAGATGCGTAAGCCGCGTTTCCGGTAAGGGCAAAAAACAGTTTGCGAGAAGCCAGACGGCTTTTGACAAAATAAAACAGCGGTTCTTCGGGAAAGGAGGCAGGGTTCAGAAGAAACCGCAGCACATGGATGGTGACATTAAGTTGGCCAAACCTTCATATCTCAAAAAACTATATGGAGGAATTTTATTATGGGTAAGTACGAAGCACTTGCAAGAGACATCGTCAAGCAAGTTGGCGGACGGGACAACATCAGCGGTGTTGTGCATTGCGTGACCAGACTGCGTTTTACGCTCAAGGACGAAAGCAAAGCCAATGATGACATCCTGAAAAAAATGGAGGGCGTTGTCACAGTCATGCACAGCGCCGGGCAATATCAGGTCGTGATCGGTAATCATGTGCCGATCGTGTATGCGGATGTCTGTGAAATTGCAGGCATCAGTCCTGATGCAGAGCAGGAACAGGCAAAAATGGGAATATTCAACCGCCTGATTGATATTATCAGCGGCTGCTTCCAGCCATTTTTGGGGCCGTTGTGTGCGTCGGGTATCCTGAAGGGCATCAATGCACTGCTCGTATTCCTGCTTGGCGCAAGCTATGCGCAGAGCGGTACCTATCTGGTACTCAATGCGATCGGAGATGCGATCTTCTTCTTTATGCCAGTGGTCATTGGTTATACGGCAGCGAAAAAATTCAATCTCAATCCGATCGTGGGCATTACGATCGGTTGTATCCTGTGCTATCCCGCGATCCAGAAAACTGCGCTCGCGGCAGGTGATCCGATCGGATCGATCCCTCTCTTGGGCGAATATTATACCACTTTCCTCAACATACCTTTTGTTGCAGGCAATTATACAAACAGTGTCATTCCAGTCATCCTGATCGTTGCATTGGCTGGAAAGCTGCAAAAGATCGCCAAGAAGATCATTCCGGAAATGATACAGGCATTCTTTGTGCCGTTGTTTGTATTGACTATCAGCATGATCGCTGGTTTGATGGTGATTGGACCGGTCGTGTCCATTCTCACAACCTTCCTGACCAATGCATTTACCACGATGTATGAGTTTTCTCCTGTTTTGACTGGTGTTTGTGTGGGCTTTTTCTGGCAGGTACTGGTTATTTTCGGTCTGCACTGGGCACTGACTCCAGTACATATGATCCAGCTGACAACACAGGGGTATTCCACTGTTCTCGTTGGCATGATGGGTTGCTCCTTTGCACAGACTGCGGTCATTATGGCGATGTATTTCAAGATGAAGGACCAGAAGAGAAAGAATCTGGCGGTTCCGGCGATCATCTCCGGTGTTTGTGGTGTAACAGAGCCAGCGATCTATGGATTCTCGCTGCCTGAGAAGAAGCCGTTCATCATTTCCATGATCGGTGGCGCGATCGGCGGCGCGATCTTCAGCCTTATGGGCGCAAGAAGCTACACAATGGGTGGCTTGGGCATTTTCAGCGTTGTCAACTACATTTCTCCGGAAGGCGATCCGAGTGGGATGTATGCAGCATTCCTGACCATTGCCATTACAATGGTAGCCTCCTTTGTCTTGACGATGCTGTTTTGGAAGGATACTTCTGTTACAGAGGAAAAGAAAAATCAGACAGCCAATGGAAGCATTCAGGTAGACAAGGAAATGATCGCAGCTCCGCTCAGCGGAAAGGTCATCGAGCTGTCTGCGCTGGCAGATGATGCATTCGCACAGGGCGTTCTGGGTAACGGTGTGGGCATCGAACCGAATGATGGGAAGCTGGTTGCGCCTGTAGATGGCACGGTCACCACGCTTTTCCCGACCCTGCACGCGATCGGCTTGACCTCGGATCATGGGACAGAGCTTCTCATCCATGTTGGACTGGATACCGTTCAGCTGAACGGGAAAGGATTCACTGCCCATGTAAAGCAAGGCGATCATGTGAAGAAAGGACAGCTCCTGCTTGAAGTCGATCTGGAAACGATCCGAAAAGCAGGCTTCAATACGCAAACCCCTGTGATCGTGACGAACAGCTCGGACTTGCTGGACGTGATCCCATCGGATACCAAAATGGTCAAGGCGGGCGAGGAGCTTATGACGATATTGTTCTAACGGCTGTCTGAAACGTTGAGATCCTGTTTTTTTCACAGTGCATGGCAGCTGCACATGCACTGTGGGGAATTCGTTGATTTCTTTGTTTTCCGACACACCCAAATTGCAGTTGCTTTTTATAACGGAGGTATTATGACATGCCATTTCAGAAGGATTTTATGTGGGGCGGCGCGGTTGCGGCGAACCAGTGTGAAGGTGCGTGGGATGTAGATGGCAGAGGACCAGCGCAGACTGATATGATGACAGGCGGAACCGCCAAACAGCACCGTATGCTCACCTATCGCATGCCTGACGGTACGACAGGTGCAGTGCCAAAGTTTCAGAGCATTCCGGAAGGTGCAAGACTGGCTGTGCTCGATGGATACCATTATCCCAATCATCTGGGCGTGGATTTCTTTCATCGCTATCAGGAGGATATCGCATTATTTGCGCAGATGGGATTCAAGATCTTCCGTATGTCGATCTCGTGGAGCCGCATTTTCCCAAAGGGGATCGAGACCGAACCCAATCGAAAGGGTCTGGATTTCTATCGCCGCGTATTTGAAGAATGCCGCAAGTATGGGATCGAACCGCTCGTCACGATGCATCATTTCGATACCCCTCTGTATTTGGAGGAGGAGCTGGGCGGATGGAAGAACCGCGAGATCATCGCACATTTTGACCGCTATGTGAAAACCATCTTGGAAGAATACAAAGGATTGGTCAAGTATTGGCTGACCTTCAATGAGATCAATAACACCCTGATGTTCTTGGATCTTTTTGGAAATACAGCAACACAGGAGCAATATCAGGGGGCCTATCAGCATCTGCATCATGAGTTTGTTGCCAGTGCCCATGCGGTCAAGATGGCGCATGAGATCGACCCCAACTATGTCGTTGGATGTATGATCTGTGGTTTGGCAAATTATCCGATGACGTGTGATCCGGACGATATCCTTGCCAGCCGCTACCAGTGGGAAAAGGGTGTTTTGTACTGTGGCGACGTCCAGTGCAAGGGTAAGTATCCAACGTATGCCAAGAGACTGTGGGACGCACATGGCGTGAAGCTGGATATCACGGAGCAGGATCTGCAAGATCTTCGGGAAGGCTGCGTAGATATGTATACCTTCTCCTATTATATGTCTGCTCTGGTCACCACACATGATGTGGAAAAGAATGCCGGCGGCAACTTTTCAGTCGGTGCAAAGAATGAATATCTCCAATATTCGGAATGGGGATGGGCATTTGACCCCAAGGGCTTGCGCTATTATCTGGAAATGATGTATGATCGTTATGAAAAGCCCATGATGGTCGTAGAGAATGGACTGGGCAGTGTGGACACGCTGGAGGACGATCACACGGTACATGACAGCTATCGCATCGATTATCTGCGAGCGCACATCAAGGAGATGGAGATCGCGATCGAGCATGGTGTAGACCTCATTGCCTATACCACTTGGGGCTGTATCGATCTGGTTTCGGCAGGAACGGGTGAAATGCGCAAGCGATATGGATTTATCTATGTCGATCTGGATGATGAGGGCAAGGGCACCCTTGACCGGTATCCAAAGGACAGCTTCTATTGGTATAAAAAAGTGATCGCCTCCAATGGTGCGGACTTGGATTGACGGGAGCTGTACAATGGAGAAAGTGTTGTATTTGATGCGTCATGGACAGACCCTGTTCAATGAGCAGGATAAGATCCAGGGCTGGTGCGATGCGCCTCTGACAGAGATCGGAAAAAAGCAGGCACAGATCGCCGGTGCATATTTTCGCGAACATCAGATCGTATTCGATCATGCCTATGCGTCCACCTCCGAGCGGGCGTGTGATACACTCGAACTTGCCTGCGACATGCCTTATGTCCGGCTGAAAGGGCTCAAGGAATTGAATTTTGGAACGCTGGAAGGAGAGCGCGAGCCGCTCAAGGGGAAGGTGGATCGCGAGGACTTTTTTGTAGCATACGGTGGCGAGCATATGGCGGAAATGCGCAAGCGTGTCATCGGGACACTGCTCGACTGTATGCGCAAGCCGGATCATCAGTGCATTTTGGCCGTCGCGCATGCAGGTGTCTGCTGGCAGATGATCCGATATTGGCAGCATCTGAGCCGCGTGGACATGCAGCTGCAGCAGATCGATAACTGTAGTATTTTCAAATTCCTGTTTGATCAGGACGCATTTCACTTGACCGAGGTCATCAATCACGACTTTTCTGGCTTATATACATAGGAGGAGCTGAATCATGCCTTTTCAGAAAGATTTTTTATGGGGCGGCGCAGTAGCCGCCAATCAGTGTGAAGGCGCATGGGATGCAGATGGAAAGGGCATCTCCTGCGCGGATATCTGTACGGTGGGAAGCGCAACACAGTCCAAGCGGATCACCCCTGTGCTTGAGGAGGGGACGTTGTATCCCAGCCATGAAGCCATCGACTTCTATCACCGCTATCGTGAAGACATCGCGCTGTTTGCGGAAATGGGATTTCGTGTATTCCGTTTTTCGATCAATTGGACGCGCATCTATCCAACCGGCGAGGAAGAGACACCAAATGAAAAAGGGCTGGCGTTTTATGACGCGGTGATCGAGGAATGCCGCAAGCATCATATCGAGCCGCTCATCACCATCTCACATTATGAAGTGCCGCTGGCATTGACCCAAAAATACAACGGCTGGGCTTCTCGTGAGATGATCGATATTTTCCTCAAATATTGTCAGACGATTTTTGAGCGTTATCGCGGTAAGGTGAAGTATTGGCTGACCTTCAATGAGATCAATGGGGCGACTGGTGGCTTTGGCGGTTTCCTCTCCCAAGGGATCCTGAATGAGGGCACCAAGGACTTTATGCACCAAGTGGATATCCCGCAATTGCGCTTCCAAGGGCTGCATCACCAGTTCGTCGCCAGCGCCAAGGCGGTACAACTGGCGCACAGCATCGATCCGGCCTATCGAGTCGGCTGTATGCAGATCTTCTCCACTTCTTATCCCCTGACCTGCGACCCGAAGGACGTCATCGCCTGTCAGCAAAGGAACCACATCAAAAACTGGTTCTGCGGCGATGTGCAGGTGCGCGGTGCGTATCCAAACTATATCTGGCGGTATTTTAAGGAGAACGGGATCGAGATCGAAATGCATCCGGAGGACGCAGAGACCTTGCGTGCAGGCTGTGTGGACTTCTACACCTTCTCCTACTATATGAGCAGCTGCGAGACAGCAGATGCAGAAAAGAAGAAGGCGCAGGGCAATTTGATCGGCGGCGTTGCCAACCCATATTTGAAGGCGAGCGACTGGGGCTGGCAAATCGATCCGGAAGGTTTGCGCTATGCCCTGAATGAGATCTATGACCGATATCAGATCCCCCTGATGGTCGTGGAAAATGGCTTGGGTGCACGCGACAGCGTAGCAGCAGACGGCACGATTGCGGACGATTACCGAATCGACTACTTGAGACGCCACATCGAACAAATGCGGGAAGCTGTGGAAGATGGCGTGGACCTTATTGGCTACACACCGTGGGGCTGTATCGATTTGGTCAGCGCATCGACCGGTGAAATGGCAAAACGATATGGATTCATCTATGTTGAAAAGTATGACGATGGAACAGGTGATCTTTCCAGAAGAAAGAAAAAATCCTTTGACTGGTATAAAAAGGTGATCGCTTCTAACGGTGAGGATCTGGCATAGTATAAAAGGATAACACACCCTGCTTTTCAGGACGGAGCAATGAAGCTCCTCTCCTCTAAAGCGGGGTGATGTTGTGTTTCATCTATGTTATACAAAACAGTGATCGAATCATTTTTTGCAGTTTCTTAGGATAGAAACAGCGAGGATTTTTGGAAAAATTTGGAGAAGATTGTCTTTTCAAGGCACTGATCGGCTCGATAATATGGGAAAAATATTGCTTTTCTGAGATTGTCTTTTTTGATAAATATTGATATAATTGTAAATAACGACAGTTTAGAAGGAAAGTGGAATATTTGTGGAAGGAAAAAATACGTGGCGGAATGCTGTGGAAGGAAGAAAACGGCATGATGATGTGGAAAGAAAGCTATCGACTCGGGATAGATAAAATAGATGAGCAGCATAAAATGCTGTTCGATAAAACAGGTGAACTGATCGAGGAGATCGAAGGGCAGCAACGCGTAGAGATCTACAAGCAGATGATCGGTTTTTTACGGGAATATGTTGTGATCCATTTCCGTGATGAAGAAGCATATTTTGAATCCATAGGATTTGAAGATCAGGAAGACCATAAAAGACAGCACCGGGAATTGACTGAATTTGTCGCGGAATATGCGGCGAAGCTGGAGCAGACAGCGTATGCACTGCCGCAGGTCAAGGAACTGGCAGGTATGCTCAGTGCATGGCTCGTGTATCATGTGGTCAAAGAAGATCTCAAGTACGCGGAGCATGCGGCCCGGCAGAAAGTGCAGCAGAAAGACGCACAGCAGAAAGAAAGCGAATCCTATCTGGAGCATTTTACAAACAGTACCATTCAGGTACTGGAGGCTATGGTGGGGATCGATCCTGCTGATGTCTCTCAGACAAGAGTGGGGGATGGTTCCGGTGAGGATGAAGTCTTTGTTGAGATCGGTCTTGTCGGAGAATTAAAAGGAAAGGTCGTGTTTGGATTTACCAAGAACTTTTCCAAGCAGATGGTAGAGGCGATGATGTTCTTCACACCGGAGGAGATCGATGAGTTGGTATGCTCTGCGCTGGCGGAAGTATCCAATATTGCCAGCGGAAACGGGACCATCTCCATTTCGGGTGCTGGGACTGCCTGCGATATCTGTCCCCCAAAGGTTTTGCATGGTGCGCTGGAAGCACTTCCACCGAAAGAAAAGATCCAGATCGACACGAGGATCGGTAAAATGA
>JARIAV010000240.1 GCA_029257685.1 Butyricicoccus sp. | reverse complement strand
ATGTTCCAAAACAGTTCTCTTTGCTTCCAAGCAAATCCTTTTAGCAGAAATGAAAACCCAACGGATGTTCCAAAACAGTTCTCTTTGCTTTGCAGCAAATCCTTTTAGCAGAAAGGCAAACCGAATGGATGTTCCAAAACAGTTCTCTTTGCTTCCAAGCAAATCCTTTTAGCAGAAATGAAAATCAGACGGATTTCCAAAAAATTATATTTCTGCTTTGAAGCAAAATAAGAATAGAAGGAATGAAAAACCTGCGGTTTTCCAAAAAAATTTCCTCGCTTTCTCAAAGCTCCCCCATTTCTCTATTGACGAATGTCGCTTCCCTATCGTATAATATCTCTGTGAGTAATCCTGACGGTCGCGTATCAGCTCCCGCTGGTATGAGGAAAGTCCGGGCTGCATAGGGTACGGATAGCAGATAACGTCTGCCGAAGGTGACTTCAGGAATAGTGCAACAGAGAGATACCGCCGGCTCCCTGAGCCGGTAAGGGTGGAAAGGCGAGGTAAGAGCTCACCGCGCCCCATGGTAACATGGGGGGCCTGTAAACTCTATCCGCAGCAACATCGACTGGGGCTATGATTGACCCGATCGCTCCGACTGATGGCTTGAGGCGTGCGGTGACGCGCGTCCCAGATAGATGATCGTCCACGACAGAACCCGGCTTACGGATTGCTCATACTTATTCTAAAGTAACAAGAATCGCTCCAAAAGGGCGGTTCTTACGGCTTTAGAGTGTGAAAAAGTGATATGCAAAAAATGCTTGTCAGTGAATTTGTCAGTGAAAATTCTAAGTAAAATATTCTGATCCTATGTTAAAAGTAGAACAAAAGGGCGCAGATATGAAGATTGGATATCGCATAGACTGGATATAAAAAATGGGAGCACATCGCGTGCTCCCATTTTGTTTATATCTCTTTATCCTCTTTATCCTCTGGATTTAGAATGATTTGTTGACCATCGGGCAAAAGAAACGCCAGCTTGCATCCGCAAAAGGATGCCACTTTCGCCAAGTCATTTCCTGACCAGCTATTACGAGCCATTTTATTTCCCATTGTTTGCTTGCTCATACCAAAGCTTTCAGCAAGTTGGATCTGTTTTTTTCCACGCAATGCCAGAAGCCCCTTTACATTGTCAGACATCGACATACATACACACCACCTTTTACGGATTTATAGTACATGATATGGCTGGACAAATCAAGTCGGATCGTTAAAAAATAATAAAAACAGATAGCGAATTCCATCGACGAGCAAATCAAAATAAAGTCGAGGCATAAGCAACTCCATTTTCCCATAGTTCATCACAGGACAGATCCAGATCATCGTTCCAGCTGATCCCATAGCCACCGGCATCTACAACGACCTGTTCAAAGAGAGATGGAATGTTTTGCAGGTCAAGGAATGCAGGCAGCGTTTGAAAGAGTGGTTTTATATCATATCGTTTTGTCACACCCTCAGAAAATACGACCAACAACTGATCGTCTGGCAGGAGGGAGACCGCTTTTATCTTGTGAAACATGACAGAGCGCCTCTTTTTCTATGGATTCTATATTGTTATCGTATCGTGATATCGTGAGAAAGTCAAGCGCGTGCTTGAGAAATATAAACTTTTTTTCACATGATATTTGGAAGATCCATGGCTGTTTTTGTTCTGTTTTCTGTTTGTTTCCGAACAAATAAGGATGGTTTATCTGTTTGTCAGGGGATCTTTCATCAGCCGTGAACCGGCACACCGCACACCAGCCGGAAAATAGCATTGCGTTTCGTCTGGCGATCTGCTATCATGATCGTATCAGAAAGGAGGAGCGGTGCACCGCGCAGGCGATCCTG
>JARIAV010000127.1 GCA_029257685.1 Butyricicoccus sp. | reverse complement strand
AGGGTCGCCATACCCTGAATGGATGCCACAAGCGCAATGACCGAACCGACACCGATGATGATGCCGAGCATGGTCAGGAAGGAGCGGACTTTATTGTTTGCAATGGACTTGAATGCCATGCGGATGGTTTGCAGCCAGTTCATTGTTCGTTCAGTCCTCCTTGTCCGGGCGCATCGGAAACGATGTGGCCATCCTGAATGGTCACGATCCGTTCCGCCATCTGCGCCAAATGATTGTCATGGGTAATGAGGATGATGGAAGTGCCCTCGCGGTTGAGTGCGGAGAGCTGTTCCATGATCTCGCGTCCGGAGGCGGAGTCCAGATTGCCCGTCGGTTCGTCTGCCATGATGATCGGCGGCTTTGCCGCAACTGCGCGTGCGATCGCAACACGCTGCTGCTGACCGCCCGACATTTCAGAGGGACGGTGATTGAGGCGGTGTCCCAGTCCGACCTGCTCCAGCGCGGCAATGCACAGTGCGTGACGCTCGGCACGGGGCATACCGCGATAGATGAGCGGCAGCTCCACGTTTTCGATCGCGGTCAGAGTGGGGATCAGGTTGAAGCCCTGAAAGATAAAACCGATCTCGCGGTTGCGGATACCGGACAGGGTAGACGGCTTCATATCGCTGACCGCCTGACCGCCCAGACGGTAGATGCCGTAGGTCGGGATATCCAGACAGCCCAGAATGTTCATCAGGGTGGATTTGCCCGAACCGGACTGCCCAAGGATACAGAGGAACTGTCCCCACGGAACGGAAAGGGAAATATCATCGAGGGCGCGGACTTCGTTTTCCTTGCCCTCGTGATAGATCTTGCTGAGATGCTGTACATCGATCAAAAGCGATGCGTCACCGGCTGCGGGGACAGCCGGTTCTTTTCTGCGGAAGAACATAAGATCGTCCTCCTTAACCCAAGCCCACAGAAACAGCCGCGCCGGCCATGCCGCCTTCTTCCTCCATGTTATAGAGGTCCTGCGGTCCTGCAAGCAGAACGGTCGTGCCTTCCTCGATGCCCGAGGTGACTTCGGTGTTTTCCGAATCTGCAAGTCCGATCTCGATCGGCACGAGCACGAAGCCTTCCGGCACATCTGCGCCCTCCGGCAAGGGCAGTGCATTTTCAAAGGTCTGACCCTCGGCAGGCTTTACAAAGACGGCAACGCCGTCAGCCGTGTTGACAACGGCAGAGGAAGGAACTGTGATACAGTCTTCTGCCTGCGCGGTCACGATGCGATAGTTTACGGAGAAGTCCGGACGCAGGGTCTGACCCTCGACCGGCTCTACGGAGATGACTGCGGGGAAGATCGGCATGGAGCCCTGTTGGTTGTTCTCGCTCTTGTTTGCTTCGAGTGCGACGGACTGTACCGTGCCTTGGAAGGTCATGGATTCAGAGCCCAGATCCATCGTGATGGTTGCCGACTGTCCCGGTTGTACATGGGAAACGTCGCTCATGGAAATGTTTGCATTGATGATGATATTGTCAGTATCTGCCACAACACAGGGGACGGTCGTACCGGTAAGGTCTTCGCCCTCTATTGCATTCATGGACATGACGACACCGTCGATCGGGGAAGTGACCGTGCATCGCTTGATGCGCTCGGTCAGGTCGTTCACGGTCTGCTGACGGCTCTTGATAAGCTGCTGTGCAGCGGTCAGTGCGTTGGTTGCCTCGTCGCTGCTCAGGCGCAGGATGGTCTGACCGGCGGAGAATTTCTGGTAGCTTGGGGCGCAGGCAGCCTGTGCCTTGCCTGCGGCCTTGGTGGTCAGCTGCATTTCTCGGCCGTAAGCCAGCGTACCGGAGCCGGTCGGGGCGATGTTCAGTCCATCGGCGGTCACGGTTGCAGTTGCAGCCATACCGGCCTTGAGTGTACCTGGATTGATAAAGGATACGGTTGCGCGGAACAGACGGCTGCCCTCATCAGAGATCTTCTCGATGCGTTCGATCTTTTCGACTTTACCGGTGACGGTTCCCATGGTCTGCGGAATGGAGATGGTTGCGGCAGAGCCGACCTTGAGCTTATCGATGTACGCATAGCTGTAGTAGAGCTCCAGATGCATATTGGTGTCATCGACCAATGTGCCGAGGACGGTTCCGGCAGCGACATCCTCACCGGCTTGGATCTTGACCTCGTCCGTGCTGGAGGAGGGAACGGTCTTGCTTTCCCCTTCACTTGGGGGAGCCGATGGAGCAGACGAACCACCTGTGACCTCACCGGGCGGAAGCAGACGACCGGTGAATGGTGCGGTGACTGCCAGATTTGCAAGGGTTTTGTTCGCTTCGGTCACACCCTTTTGTGCTTCGTTGAGTGCCGTTTGTGCTTCTTCGAGTTCCTTGCGCGTGTCCGTTGGGTCGATGGTCATGAGCACCTGACCTGCCTTTACGGTGTCGCCGGTGGTCACATTGACCTTGAGCACCTTACCCTTGATATCCTTACCCAGCTCGGCGCGGGTCTTGGCAGCGGTCTGTCCGTCGCCCTCGACATAGGTTTCCAAAAAGCCACGCTGTGCCACGGCGGTTTTGACCGTATCGCTCTTTGTGGTATCTTGGGATTTTTTGACCAGATAGAAGCCGCCTGTCAGGGCTGCACCGATCACGAGGATCCATAGAAGTGCCTTTACAGGCCCCGGCAGATGCTTCTTTGGCTTGTTCATGGTATCCGCATAGCGGTTGCGCACCAGATTGGGCGCGTCTTTCTCCTCCACAGATTCCTGTGCAGGGAGGGTATTTTCGGTATCGACAGGATCCGGAGCTTGCTCCATCGGTGTCTTATCCAGTGTTGGCATAGGTTGTTCTCCTCTCGCTGTTTTCCTCGGGTTGAACGCGGCACGATCAACTGTATGAGTGAGTGTAGTACAGTCACAGTATACGAGCAGAATGTGCACTTGTCAAGTTTGGTAACTATATTGTAATGACCTTTTTTGGGAA